>JAEDOE010000003.1 GCA_016302095.1 Anaerovibrio sp.
CCCGGAATGCTGTTGATTTTGTCTGCCAGACGGATGGAGTCCCTGATGGCCTCCGGCGTCATGGTACGCTTTTCATTTGCCCCTGTCAGATTGACGGCAGCATTGGCAGCTGTACTTTCCGCAGCAGTGCCGCTGTCCATGAATGGCTTGCTGCTGTCCGGCTCGCTGATGACTACTGCCAGCTCATCCCCGTTTTTAATAGGGTCGGTGAAGTTCACCGGCTGCTTGTTCACCAGTATGGTAAAGTTTACCCGGCTCTTGGCTGCCGGAGGCTGGAAGCCTACTGCCAGCAGTGCATCGCTGACGGTAGTGGCAGCCCGCAGTGACTTCATAAAGCGGACACTGCTGCCATCGGCAATCAGCGTGTTCGGGGTAGCAGGATGTCCGTTGACCTCAAGGGATACGGTAGCAGACGGGATTTTGTGCTCCTGCCCTTCGTAATAAATCACCAGGGAGGCATCCAGCTCTGATACGTTCAGCACATCCCCCAGCTTTGGCAGCTCAGGGGCGATGTATTCTATGTAGTCCTGCTGGTGTACCTCGGTGGTGAGGTTGGCAGGATTGTCGTTGAGTAATATTTTTGGCGAGATGGTGTACTGGGACTCCTTGTCGTTCAGTGTGTATTTCACCTTTTTGCCCATAGGCGGGAAGCCTGCCGTGTTCAGAACCTCCCCCAGATTGCGGGTTTCCTTGCTGATGATTTCGTCACCGTCATGGAGTAGCTGTCCCGGCTGTGCTGCCTGGCCGTTGATGACAAACTGGGCGGCGATGCTGGTTTCTTCGCCATTGATGAATACGGTGTAGGATGGCGGTATTTCCAGCACATCCTCCAGTGTGATCTCAGGAGAAGCACCGCTCTGACCAGGGATGACCTGGATACGGCTACCGTCATGGATAGGCGTGTCCAGATTGGCCGGGCTGCCGTCTACGGACAGCTGTGCCATGGTACCCATGGTGCCCGGGATAAACTTGTTCTCACCGTTGATTTTCAGCATGGTGCCAAGTCCCGGCCTGCCGTTGAGCTTCTTCAGGATGATGCCTGCATTGAGCAGGGCATCGGATACGGTCAGGTCACGGAAGTTGAACAGGCTGTATTCGGCATCATTGACATACACCCTGAGAAAATGCAGGGTGTTGATGGAGGCGATTTTCAGGATGCCCAGAGGGGTAACTGCGTCAGGCAGCTTCAGCTCCTCCGGAATATCCAGCACGCCGTCGATTTTGTCCGGATGCCGTACCGCTACCCTGCCCATTGGCAAATCCATGATTTCTGCTACGAATTTGCTCAGGTTCGGTGTCAGGGAGCCGCCGCCTACCATCATGATGGCCTGTGGCGGTTCACCGCCATTTAGCTCCAGTATCTGCTGTACGATGGACTCTGCCAGCTTTTTGATGTTCGGCATGATCGGCTTCAGGACCTCCTCCGGGGAAAGGTCGTATTCCATGCCCATGATGTCGGCAAATTTGCCCTGCAGTCCGTTGGTGACATCGCGTTTTAGCTGCTCTGCCACGTTGAAGTCCAGCAGGAACTGCTGGGACAGGGCATCGGTAATCTCATCGCCTGCCTGTGGTACCATGCCGTAGGCGATGACAGCGCCATTTCTGGTGATGGCAACGTCGGAGGTGCCTGCACCAATGTCCACCAGAACCAGGTTGAGGTGGCGCATGGTGGCAGGTATCAGCACGTTGATGGCGGCGATAGGCTCCAGCGTCAGTGCCTGCATATCCAGCTGGACGCTTTGCAGGGCGGAGTGCATGGAGTCAATGACCTGCCGGGGCAGGAAGGTGGCGATGACGGTAGCGGAGGCGATGCGTCCCCGCTGGCCTACCAGGGTTTTTAGCTGGGTGCCGTCCAGCTCGTACTTTACGGTGCTGTAGCCTACACAATAGTAGTTGGAAAGGTCATCCACTGTGTGGGATTCAGCCAGCTTGGCCTGGGCTGCCTGTACCCCGGCAAAATCCAGGGAGCGTTCCTGCTCTGCCGTGATGATGCCGCTGAATTCCATCTCGGCAGCTGCGGTCATGGTGTAGAGGGCACGGCCAGCGGCTGCTACGGCGGCGCTTTTCAGGGGGCCGGTGCGCTTGACCAATGCTTTTTTTACGTTGTCGATGACTGCCGCTACCTGGGGTACATCGTGAATCTGCCCGTCGATCATGGCACGGGTTTTGTGCTCCTGCCTTTCGGTGGCAATGATTTTCAGCCCTTCAGGTGTCTGCTCGGCGACAATGCCGATGACGCTCCGGGTGCCGATATCCAGGGCAAAAATCCTTTCGTAGCGGGGCTTGGATGGCACGGCCTTGACCGCCTTGGCCCCCCGGACCTTCCTGCCGTTTTTCCCGGCTGCCCTGCGGGTGTATTTTCTTTTGGCCGTGTCAGTCCCGGCTGCTGCAGCTGCGGTGCCTGCTGTTTCAGTGCCGGTTGCAGCATGTATATTTTGCAAATCGGAAGTTTCCATAAAAATCTCCTTACTTTTTTTCCTCAAAAAAGAGGTTAATGAGAGAATTTCGCGAATACTTATATTATATACAATTTTCATCTACTTTTAAAGCGGATTATGTATTATAATTAGTATAAGGGATTATAATTCAGCGTAGTATCTTAATGATTTAGTGCAGGGTTTTGTGAATCCTTTTGCGAGGCAAGGGGAACAGTTTTTGGGAGTTTTGTTATGGCAAAGGATAATGAGGTTATCACAGGTACTGATTACAAGCGCATGATTATTGGTGCCTATAGTGAGTTTATCTTGGAATATGAACAGATTAACCAGGTCAAGAAGAATGGCAGGTTCTTTTACTGCGGCATGCCGGGGACGGATGTGCTGAGAACCATGGGGGCTGCGGTGCTGCCCCTGCAGGACTCGGTGAATGAGAGCATCGGCGGCCTGGCCAGGCGCGTGGCGGATGCGGCGGTGCTGGGAGCCAGGGGCAATGCCGGGGTGATTCTGTCCCAGATTCTCCGGGGGCTTGCCAAGGGGCTGACCGGCAAGTACAATGCGTCCTCTCAGGAGTTTGGCAAGGCGTTCCAGTATGGCATCCTTTACGCCCAGAAGGCGGTGCCGGAGCAGAAGGACAGGCCGATTATTGTGGCGTCCAAGATTATGGCGAAGGGGGCTTATCATGCGGTGCGTGACGGGCTGCCGATTATTGAGATCCTGAAGGCGGCCATAAAGGCGGGGGAAGAATCCTTTTCGGAGAAAATTGACTCCGGGGAGATGATTATGCAGGTGTTTTTGAACGGTTGCCTGAAGGGGATTATCGGGGAGTTTGTTTCGCCGATGCTGCCGTTTTCCAGACGGGCAACGCAGCGGGAAAAGCTTATCAGTCCCTATGATGATATGGTGCGTCCTTATTGCGTTACCTTTATGGTGGCAAATCCCAAGCTTTCGGTGGAGCTTATCGAGCGGGAGCTGCAGGAGATTGGCAATTTTGTGGTGGTGGAAAGGCGTTACCGCAGCCTGTTTATCCACCTTCATTCGGAGCATCCCGGCAAGGTGCTGGAGCGTGCCGTGGGCTGGGGGCATATCGGGGAAATCCATATCAATATCATGGCGGAGACTCATGCTATGGCCATGGTGCAGCAGAGCTTCCTGATGCCGCTGGCGCTGATGACGGTGGCGGATACCCCGGAGCTGGGGCAGAGGCTGCAGGAGGCCGGGGCTACTGTCATATTGGATGGCAGCGACCCGTCAGGTCCGTCTGTAGAGGAGATCGTGAATGCTGCCCATAGCGATATTGCCAACAAGTATATTATCCTGACTGACTCAGAGCATATCCGGCTGGTGGTGCATCAGGCGCGAAAGATTCTGGGAGACAGGGTAGAGGTGGTTATTGCTGACGGAGAGGATGAGCAGATTCAGGCGGTCAGGGCATTTTTCCCGGAGGATGATATGCTGTCCAACGTTACACGCATGAAGCATGCGATTATCCTGGCAGGGCAGGAGTGATTTTGCTGTACTGCACTGCACGGCGGTGTGCTGTCAATGTGTTGGGCATGCCTGTATGCCGCGGAGAAATGCGTGGCTGGTGGTACATGTATGGTGTACTGTGTCTGCGTATACTGTAAAACTGCATACAGAAAGAGGGAAGCCGCGAACGACTTCCCTCTTTGTAAGTGGGTTCCGAAATGCCGTCGACCAACAGGTCTAACCTGCGATTGCAGGTGGGTGCCCTCAGCAGCCGCTTTTGCTATTCGCTCGGAGACGATCCAGCAGCCACGGTGCGATGTCAGGCTCCCGTATAAAAGGAGTAGGCCAGACGATGAAAGGAATAACGGACATTCTAGAGTATCCCTCTTTGATAACTATACTATCACAATATTTTTTTAATAACAAGTCTTGACAAACAATATTATATGATTTTTTTTAGGAGGAAATGAGATTTATGGCAAAACAGCAGTTGATGAGGGCGATTTTGATAGAGCCGGGCAAGGAGCCGGAGATTATCCGCCTGCCTGCAGGCCACGGGGAACATGAGGAGGCAATCCGTGATGTGCTGGAGGGAAACTACGGAGCGGTGGAATTTTTTGAGATTCAGCCGGGAATTTCCCTGTTTATATTGGTGAATGACCTGGCTGCTGTGCTGGGAATGAAGCCTAACCGCCGTTTCCCGGAGCCGGACAGGGAGCAGATTATCTACGGCAAGGCGATTTTTATGGCAGCCTACAACGGGGCGGATGAGAGCCGGGAGGGAACGCTGGACATGTCTGAGGAAACCTGCCTGATGTTCATGGAGCAGATCAAGCTGCATTTTGAGGCCTGCCGGGGGGATGAGGAGCCACGGCCTGAGGATACCCTGTACTATGATGAGGATGAGGAGGGCAATCAGGTGCCTTATCGCTGGGTGGAATGTCTGGCGAAGCCTGAAAAGCTGCCGGAGCCACTTCTGGCTGGCAGGGTGAAGTTTTATCGGGGCCAGGTGCGGGAATACATGGAGATTGGCGGCAGGTTCTTTAAGAAGGTGACGGTATATACGCCGGGCAGCAGGCTGAATTGAAATAGTTATCGTGAAGTTTTCTCGACAAACAATAGGGTTATACTATATAATAGTCTTGAGTATTTTGTTTGTGAAGGAGAATGACAAGATGAGTGATAAGATATATAGCGTGGCTGTCAGCTGCCGGGATTCCATCGGCTGGGTTGAGTATGACCGGGAGGCGAAGACCGTGAAGGTCTGCCTGGAGGACGCGCAGGCTGTGGCTGATGCGGAGAAGTTTTTGAGCGAGAAGCACGAGATTCGTGTGCCTCATGAGACCTTGCGGGATTTTACCGAGGTGACGGTGGATCCCCTGGCGGATGAAAAGAGCTTCCAGCTGGTTCTGACCAGGCTTTGGGAGAATACCGGCGTGCATGTTGACTGGAGCCGTCCGGTGGACTATGTGAAGGCGCATCCTCATTATCCGAAGGCCGGAGAATAATTTTTGGCTGATAATCCCACATCCAGCTGCTTGGTGTGGGATTTTGTATTTTGAGGCTTGGGAATTTTAGTTTAAGTCTGTATTTTTAGAGCAGGGGGAGATGTATTTATGGAGCGCAAATGGTGGCATGGCAAGGTGGCTTATCAGATTTACCCCAAGAGCTTCCTGGATGCCAATGGGGATGGCATCGGTGATTTGCGGGGGATTATCAGCAAGCTGGACTACCTGAAGGAGCTGGGGGTGGATATTGTCTGGATTTCCCCGATTTACAAGTCTCCTTTTGTGGACCAGGGCTATGATATTGCGGATTATCAGCAGATTGACCCGATTTTTGGCACCATGGAGGAATTTGATGAGCTTCTGGCGGAGGCTCACAGGCGGGATATGTATATTGTGATGGATTTGGTTATCAATCATTGCTCGGATAAGCATGAGTGGTTTCAGAAGGCATTGCAGGATCCGGAGGGGGAGTACGGGGATTATTTCTATTTCCGCAAGGGAAAAGATGGCCAGCCCCCTAGCAACTACCGCAGCTATTTTGGTGGCAGCACCTGGGAAAAGGTGGAGGGAACGGATTATTATTATCTCCACATGTTTGCCAAGGAGCAGCCTGATCTGAACTGGGAAAATCCCCGGGTGCTGGAGGAGCTGTACAGCATGATTAATTGGTGGCTGGACAAGGGGCTGGACGGCTTCCGGATTGATGCCATCATCAATATCAAGAAGGATTTGGATTTTAAGAGCTTTCCTGCGGACGGGCCTGATGGCCTGGCAGGCTGCTGGCGCATGGTGGAGTCGGTGGATGGCGTAGGTGAGCTTTTGGAGGATTTGAAGCGGCATACCTTTGCCAAATATGATGCCTTTACGGTAGGCGAGGTTTTCAATATGAAGCCGGAGGAGCTGCGGGAGTTTATTGGCGAGGATGGTCATTTTTCGACGATGTTTGATTTTTCTGCCCACAAGCTGACCTATGGGGAACATGGCTGGTATGACAGCAAGCCGGTGCAGTTTGAGGATTTCCGGGCGGTTACGGTGAGGGCGCAGCTGGAGTCTCAGGAAATAGGCTTTTTGGCGAATATTATTGAGAATCACGATGAGCCACGGGGCGTATGTACCTATCTGCCTGAGGAATTGCAGAATGAGACCGGGGCAAAGCTTCTGGGGACAGTGAGTATTTTGCTCCGGGGTATTCCGTTTATTTTCCAGGGGCAGGAAATCGGCATGCAAAACTGTCGGATGGAGTCTATTGATGAGTACGATGACATCAGCACCAAGAATGAGTATCAGCTGGCCCTGAATGCAGGCTGCAGCGTGGCGGAGGCTCTTGAGGCCTGCTATCATAGGAGCCGTGATAATGCCAGGACACCGGTGCAGTGGAGCAGTGAAAAAAATGCCGGTTTCACCTCCGGTACGCCGTGGCTGAAGGTCAATCCGAATTATCAGGAAATTAATGTGGCAGAGCAGCAGGGCAGGGAGGACTCCGTGCTGAATTATTATAAGCAGCTGCTTGCCCTGAGAAAATCCCCGGAGTGGTCGGAGGTCTTTACCTACGGCAGGTTTGTGCCTGTGCTGGAGGATGAGGAAAATATTTTTGCCTACGAGCGCAGGGGCGAAGACAGGTCGGCTCTGGTGGTGGCTAATTTCGGGTTGTCCGGCAGGGTGGTGACGCTGCCATCCGGAGCTGGGGAAGCTGTTCTTCTCAGCAATCTGCCGGAGGTGAAGCTGTCAGGGGGCAGGCTGGAGCTTTTGCCTGGGCAGGTAGCTGTGCTGGGGTAAAAAAGGCTTTACAAATGAGGTGATGTGTGGTACCATGAACGTGACATAGGAAGTGTCGGAGTAGCTCCATGAGTTGCAAATGAAAACCCCCGGTGGGTGAGACCGGGGGTTTTATTTTATGTGATAGCAACAATATGTTTTCTATACATATTGTTGCTGTTTTTTTTTGTAAGTAGTAGAATAATGGTATAGGAAATATTAAAATATCATAATATTTGTGTATTAGCGGGGGAACAATATGGAAATAAAGGATATGCAGGCTTTTTATGCCATTGTTGAGGAAGGAAATATCAGCCATGCGGCTATCAGGCTGAGTATTGCCCAGCCTGCCCTGAGCCGTCAGATGAAGAAGCTGGAGACCAGCCTGGGGGTGCAGCTTTTTGAGCGGGGCAGCAGGAGGATACGGCTTACGGATGCGGGGCAGCTTTTGTATTCCAGGGTAAAGCACATCCTGGGCATGGTGGATGGCACTCTCAGGGAGATTACGGATATCGGCTCCGGGGTGGCAGGCACTATCAAGCTGGGGACTGTTACCAGCTCCGGTGCCATGCTGATTCCGCAGCTGGTGGCGGATTTTCATCGTGCCTATCCTATGGTGAACTTTAATATCTGGGAGAGCGATGGCGCCCGCATTTTGGAGCTGCTGGACAGCCATATCATAGAGCTTGCCATTACCAGAACCCAGGTGGACAGCAGCACCTATGAATCCATCGTGCTGCCGGATGAGCCGCTGGTGCTGGCTATGCACAAGGACTTGTGCTGCTGCGGTGATGATAGTGATACGATACATATTCATGAGCTGGCGGACAAGCCTCTTTTGGTGCCTCTGCGCTGGCATACCGGCTTTTTGGAGCAGTGCCAGAAGCATAAATTCGAGCCCAATATCCTGAGTGTCAGTGACAGCCAGATTCAGAATATCCTTTGGACTCAGATGGGTATCGGCATTTCCTTGGTACCGCTGTCGGCACGCAGCATGGTGAACTCTGACAAGGTTATTTTTAAGCATCTGGCAGAGTCGGAGATACATACCCACACGGTGGTAGCCTGGCTGAAAAATCGTACCTTGTCCAGCAGCTGCACGCATTTTCTCAATCTGTTCCGCAAGAAATATGTGAAGAAATAATTAGTTGTGGCACAATAAATGCATTGACACATAAAATGCCGGACTGATGCATAAAATAACAGATAATGCAATAATAATAATAAATTCATCAATGAATGGCTAAAGAAATGAGCGTGAAGATATGAAGGGGCGCAAGGTACTGATTGTTGAGGATGAGAGGCGGATTGCCCGCTTTTTGCAGATGGAGCTGGAGCATGAGGGCTGCATTACGGCTTTGGAGGATAATGGCAGCCATGCCTGTGAGCGGCTGGCACAGGAGGAATATGATATTGTCCTGCTGGATGTGATGCTGCCGGGCATGGATGGTTTTTCCGTCTGCCGCAAGGTGCGGGAGTTTTCCCAGGTGCCGATTATTATGCTGACTGCCCGGGATGATATTGAGGACAAGGTGCAGGGGCTGGATATTGGTGCGGATGATTATATTACCAAGCCTTTTGCTGTGCCGGAGCTTCTGGCAAGGATGCGGGTGGTGCTGCGCAGGCAGGCGGCTGCCTCCGGCGGTGAGGCCGGGCAGGACAGCGGCGAGGAAGTCTTGTCCATCAAGAGCCTGTCCATGTATATTGCCAGGCATGAGGTCATGGTAGGAAAGGTGCCTGTGGAGCTGACCAAAAAGGAATATGACCTTTTGGAATACATGCTGCGCAACAAGCGCACCGTGCTGAGCCGCGACCAGATTTTGTCCAATGTGTGGGGCTATGACTACATGGGGGATACCAATGTGGTGGATGTCTATATCCGCTATCTCCGGCAGAAGCTGGATGACAAATTTGGCGAGAAGTATATTCATACCATGCGGGGGGTAGGTTATGTTATCAAAGAGTAGCCGCCTGCGCTTTTTGCACAGGTTGCGGCTTTTGCGCCTGTCCCGGATGCCCAGGATGCGGATTTCCGTTAAGCTGACACTGGTGTATGCGGTGCTGATGGTGGTGCTGCTTTTTGCCACCTGCGCCTTTACGGCAGTGGGTATTTATTATACCCAGTATCATCAGGTGGAAAGGGAGCTATCCTTCAGCATTTTTGATGCGCTGCATCAGCTAAGGAATCAGTTTGGCAGCGTGGAGGAGCATGTGACGGAAACACTGCCTGTGCCGCCTCATTTCAAGAAGGAGGATGGTGAAAAGGCGAAGCGCGTCTATATGCAGCATGACAGCATCAAGCAGGATGCGCTATTTGCCCAGCCAGCAGGCGAGGCTGCACAATACGCCAGCGGCAAGGTGATTATCAGCCGCAGTGATATCCGGCAGAATATGGCGGAAAACATGACTTTCGGCATGGTGCCGGGAGTTTTTTTGAAGATAACCGATGAGGGTGGCGATGTGGTGTATGACAGCGATGTGTATTCGCCGTCCCTTGCCAGGCTCCGGGAGCATATCAGGGAGCAGCCGCCCCTGTGGGCGAATCCCAACTTCCAGGTGGTGGAAATCGGCAATTTTGTGATTTATTATAAGGAAGTGCCGGTGGCTATCAACGGGGATACCTATAGCCTGCATTTTTTCAGGACGATTACTACGGAGACCAGGCTCCTGGGGCTCATTCAGCAGATTTTGCTGGTGGAAATGGTGCTGGGGCTGGTGCTGGCGCTGTTTCTGGGGTATTTTGTCAGCCAGCGGCTGCTGCAGCCTATCCGCAGCATGACGGACACGGTGAAGTCGATTGAAGTCAGCGACCTGGGAACCAGGCTGGAGGTATCCGACACCAAGGATGAGCTTTCGGAGCTGGCGGTGACCTTTAACCGCATGCTGGAGCGCCTTCAGCAGGGATTTGACCAGCAGCAGCGGTTCGTGTCGGATGCCTCCCATGAGCTGCGCACGCCTGTGACGGTGATAAAGGGCTATGCGGATATGCTGAGCCGCTGGGGCAGGCATGACGAGGAAACCTTGCAGGAGGGGCTGGAAGCCATAGGCTCCGAGGCGGAGAACATGCAGGAGCTGATTGAAAAGCTTTTGTTCCTAGCCCGTGCCGACCAGAAACGGCAGATTCTGCATAAGGAGCTTCTGGATATGCAGGCACTGGTGGGAGATGTGTTCAGGAAGATGCAGATGGCAGTTGACAGCCACCATTTGCAGCTTTTGGCAAATGAGCCTGCCATGGTGCTGGCTGACAAGGTGACAATGCGGCAGATGCTGCGGATTTTTCTGGAAAATGCGGTGAAGTATACTCCGGCAGGGGGCGTTATCCGCCTTTCTTCCCGCTGTAGTCCTGATGATGAGGGATATATTGAGCTGGTGATTGAGGATACGGGCATCGGCATTGCTGAGGAGGAGCAGGAGAAGATTTTCCAGCGGTTTTACCGGGTGGACAGCTCCCGTACCAAGGAGGCGGGCCAGCCGGGAGGTACGGGGTTAGGGCTGTCCATTGTCAAGTGGATTGCCGACCAGCACGGGATAAAAATCCGGGTGGAGAGCCAGCCGGGGACAGGTACCAGGTTTACCCTCCTGATTCCCCTTGCGGCTTCTGTTGCCCCTTTCTATTCTGATGAGAATAGAAAGGGGCTGAAAGCTTCCATTGCACAGATGGAAGGGAATAAATAAACTTGCATAATAAAAATTCGTACCGGGTGCAGTGCTTTGCAACTGGTACGAATTTTGTTTTTGTCAGGTTAGAAGTGCCACATGCCCACGACCTCAGCAGAACCTTGCAATCTCCGTATACAGCTTATCAGGATTTATCGGCTTGCTCACATGGCTATTCATCCCATGCTCAAGACACTTCTTGATATCCTCCTCATAAGCATCCGCAGTCATGGCGATAATAGGAATCGTCGCTCCATCATGATGATGGGAACGGCGTATCTTATCCGTAGCCTGATACCCGTTCATAATAGGCATGCGTATATCCATCAGTATCAGCTGATATGTCCCTTCCGGCGCACTCTCAAAAGTATTAACCGCTTCCACGCCATTATTGGCAACATCCAAGGCAGCTCCTTTGCTTTGCAGCAGCATGGCAGCGATCTCCTGATTGAGAAGATTATCCTCTGCCAGCAGCACATGGAGATGCTTAAAGTCAAATTCCTTTACATCCTTGCACCAGTTTTCCTCAGCCTCAAGGCTTTCCTCCAGCAGGATGTGCAGCTCAAAGGTAGTCCCCTTGCCCAGCTGGCTCTCCACGGAGATGGTGCCGCCCAGCATGTCGATATACTTCTTCACGATGGAAAGCCCCAGCCCGGTGCCATTGGGATTCTGCACCTCCTGGGATTCCTCCTGGGAGAAGGCATCATAAAGCTTTGGCAGGAACTTGGCACTCATGCCGATGCCGGTATCCGCAACAATAAATTTCACCCATTTCTGGTTTGGCGATTTTACCTGGGCGATTTCACTCTCGGTCATGCTGTCTGCCTCCAGCAGGCTGGCACTAAACATGATAGAGCCTCCCGGCTTGGTAAACTTCACCGCATTGCTCAGAAGGTTCAAAAGGATTTCCTGCAGCTTCAGCTTGTCAGAGATGATATTGCGCGGCAGCCTGTCATCCGTCATGTCAATATCCAGCCGTATCTGCCGTTCCGATGCCGCCATGGATACGCTGGTGAGGATTTCGTCTATCATGTCCCTGGCAGCAATCCACTCTCGGCTTATCTTCACCTTGCCGCTCTCAATGCGCGTAAGATTCAGGGTATCGTTAATAAGGGACAGCAGCAGCTCCCCGGAATGCTTGATTTTTTTCAGATACTCCGTCCTCTGGTCCTCATCCTCCGTATTCAGGGCAAAATTGGTAAAGGAAAGAATCCCGTTCAGCGGCGTGCGCATATCATGGCTGATGCCGGACAGGAAGATGGACTTGGATTCATTTGCCTTGTCCGCCTCCATGATAGCCTGCTCCAGCTCCTCCAGATGGCGGCGTTCCGCCAGGTACTGCCTGGTGATATCGCTCTGGATGATAAAGATGCTGGTCCTGGTCTTGTCCAGATAAAATGCCTGCAGCCTCTTGCGGCAGTCCTCTCCCGTATCGCTGCGGAAGTCGTAGGAGATATCATACATGGAAAGGTGGTCCAGCTTGTCTACGATGCAGTCCAGGGACATCTGGCTGAAAAGCTCCTCAGCCTTTGCCTTTTCCGGGTAGGCCTCCAGGATGGAGCGGTACAATTCCTCGTCATAAAACAGGGGGTTGTCAGGGGTATTCTCAATCACGCCTGTTTCCTTGCTGAAAAAGGTCATGGTGCCCGTAAGGTTGTTGACAATAGCCACCTTGGTATAGCCCAGCTCCGTCAGCTTGTCGGAAATAATATAGTTGATGAATTTGTTGGTAATATCATAGAAATAGACAAAACACTCGATGTGGCCCGTTTTGCCGGTAAAAATGCTCACGTTGCATTCCACCATAATCGGGGACAGGTCATCGCAGTGGCGCCGGTACTCGATGCTGAAATCCCTGTCCTTGGTCACATATCTGTGTACAAGGCTGTCAAGGCTCATCTCCTTGGCAACCATTTCCTTCTCCTCAGGGGAGATGACCAGGTTCCGCAGCACTTCCATGGAGGCGGTGTAGCTCATGCCGGTACAAAGCTTCAGGGCGTGGGGGGAGTTTGCCACATAGTCCAGCAGGGTGTTGTCTATCAGGTCTAAATGGCACTTGGACAAAAGGTTGGTGTTGACGGCGGTGTGCAGCATCTGCAGCTCCTTGTCATACTGCTGCTGACGGAGCTTTTCTGCCGTGATGTCCATGCCTACGCCGTAGGCATCAGTAGGGGTGTCATTGCTGTCACTTTGGGGCAGGGTATAGATAAGCCGCTCCCAGTGAGGCGGCTGTCCCGGGAACTGCTTGAACTTCACATCGCAAGTGGCGGATTTGCCAGCCATGACAGCCTGGTTCATGCGGCGGAAGTCCTCCAGGCTTTCTGCTGCAAGATTGTGCTCAAAGCTCTTTGGGGCGCCAAAAAGCTTCTGGGGCAGGGCATGTTTCTGCTGGATATGGGCGGATACCTTGTTTTCCATGAACTCCATGACGCCGTTGACCATATCGTAGTGCCATACCACCAGCCCGGCGCCGCTGGCAACCTCATGGTATGCCTTCTGGGATTCGGCCAGGGCCTGCTCGCTGCGCTTCTCGGCGTTGATATCCGTCAGCACCATGTACACCAGGGCGGTGTTCTCATCATGCTGCACATACTTTACTCTTGCCTGCAGCCAGATAAAATTCTGCATGCCCTTCGGGTAAAAGCGGCAGTTGCAGGTTACGGAGGGAGCACCCTCGGCCATTTTTTTCATGGCATAGGAAATCTGCCATGCATCCTCAGGATGCAGGCAGGATTTGATGGCGGATTCCGCATTGTTTGATTTGGCCATGTCTTCTTCAGTTAGGTTCAGCATTTCCAGCAGGGCAGGATTCGCCTGTATCAGCTGGTAGGACTGGCTGCCTGTATGCCACTGGTACACGCAGATGCCGGAAGGCACATTGAAGAGAATTTCCCTCAGCTGGCTGATCATGTCCTGCTGGGCACGTTTTTCGGTGATGTCCTCAATGGTGCCGATGATGCCTACAACTTCATCGCCGATGATCAGCGGCGCCTTGCTGACGATAACATCCCTGGCTCTGCCGCTGGCATCCGGCAGCTTGCCGGTGACATGCTTTTCCGTTTTGCCTGCGAGAATTTCGGCATCATCAACCAGGGGAGGATACTGGGAGGTTACAGCACCCAGCTCCTCCACCGTATGGCCGATGAGCTCGTCCAGGGTGAGTCCCATAAAATCCAGCTGTGCCTTGTTGGCTCCCATAAAACGGGAATCCATGTCCTTCCAGAAGATGTTGACACCGGCACTGTCCAGAATTTTTTGGTAAAGATTATTCAGCTGCAGGTCAGATGGGTTGAATTTGTCCATGCAATATACCTCGTAAGTTTTACTTGTACGCTATGCCCTGCGGGAGTATCAGAGGCTCTTGGTAATCAGGGCTATGAATACCAGGTCCTCAGTGCCGCAGTTTTCGATGCTGTGCCCCTCCCCGTCCGGGCAGAAGGTGGTGGTTCCCGCACCGATTTTCATTTCCTTGCCGTTGTCGCTGTAGAGCGCCTCCCCCTGGAGGATGTGGTAGGTTTCGGTGTTGCCGTGATGCTCATGGTAGCCGATGGAGCAGCCTGCCGGGATGGTAACCCTGGCAAACATGTCGTTGCCCCCCAGCTGCTCAGCTCCGAGAATGTGGCAGATGGTGATTTCACCCTTGCCGTTTGCCTTGTTCTGTGCCTTTACTTCATTTGCAGGAATTAATGCCATGATAATCTCTCCTTTTAATTCTTTTCTTACATTCTCCATGTATTATGGTATAATAATACATAATTCTACAAAAAAAGTAAAAATCCTGCAAAGAGAATGATTTTTTAGGGAATTTTGAGTGGATTTTACCAAAATTTGATGTGCGTTGTGCTTTTGGAGGTATTTTTGTGATTTATCTGTTGAAATTCGGTGCCAGCTTCGTGCTGCCGCCGGGGATTTTTTTTGTCTGCTTCTGGCTTTTGGCATTTTATTTGTGGCGCAGGCGGGACGTGAGGGCTGCTGCTGCGCTTTTTTGCGTGACAGGGATTTTTTATCTCATGTCTACCCAGCTGGTGTCAGCCATGCTGATGGGCAGCCTGGAGAGTGCCTATGAGCAGCCGCCGGCCCCTGAGGGTGATGTGATTGTGATGCTGGGGGGCGGTGCTACTGCTGATACCCCCAACATGGGAGAGCTGGGCAATATCTGCGCTTCTCCTGCCAGCCGCCTGCTGGCTGCGGCGGAGCTATATAACAGGCTCCATGTGCCGGTGCTGGTGTCCGGGGGACAGGTCTATGAGGACAGCGGCCCCGAGGCGGTGATTGCCAGGCGGGAGCTGATGCGGCTGGGGGTGCCGGAGGATGATATCCTGCTGGAGCCGGAGAGCCTGAATACCAGGCAGAATGCAGTCTTCAGCGGCAGAATAATGCGGGAGCAGGGGCTTTCCCGGCCTGTGCTGGTGACTTCTGCCTTTCACATGGAGCGGTCGGTGCTGAACTTTGAGAAGGAGGGCTTTCAGGTGACGGCTTATCCTACGGACTACCGCACCAACCGCCGTCAGGTTTTTCATTACAACAAGCTGATGCCTTCCTCTGCTGCCCTGGATGACAGCGTGATCGTCCTCCGGGAGAAGCTCCGTTACCTGGTAACCAGGTATCTGGAATAGCGGGGGCAGGGGCTGATGCCTGGGGATAGGAGATATGGGGAGATAGATATTTGGATGTGGTTTGATGAAATATAGGGGGAATATGATGGCAGAAAATACGAATAATAATACCAAGGATATGACCGAGGGCAGTCCTGCCAGGCTGATTTTGTTTTTTACATTGCCCTTGATTGCCGGAAATATTTTTCAGCAGCTGTATGGCTTTGTGGATACCTTGATTGTAGGGCGTTTCCTAGGGGTGGAAGCCCTGGCGGCGGTGGGCTGCACCGGCTGCCTGATGTTTCTTCTGGTGGGCTGCATCATGGGTATGACAGCCGGGCTGACGATTATTACAGGGCAGCGTTTCGGTGCCAGGGACTATGAGGGGGTGCGGCGCAGTGCCGCCGCCTGCGTGGTGCTGACTATGGCTGTCAGCTTTATGACGGCCTTTATCGGGGCTTATTTTGCCCGGGAAATTCTGGTGCTGATGGATACGCCGCCGGATATTCTTGATGGGGCGGAGGATTTTATTACTATCGTGGTGGGGGGCTCGCCCCTGTTCAGCGTTTTTATTGTGGGGGCAAATCTGCTGAGGGCCCTGGGTGACAGCCGCCATCCCACCATGTTTCTGGCAACCTCCCTGTGCATCAATATCCTGCTGGAGCCGCTCTTTTTGCTGGTATTTGAGTGGGGCATTCCGGGGGCGGCAGAGGCAATGATCGTCTCCCAGGCCCTGGGAGGGCTGATTGTATGGCTCTACATCTGGCGGAAGGTGCCGGCACTGAGGATTCAGGCGGGGGACTGGCGGCTGGACAGGGAGTTTCTCTGGCAGCATCTCCGGGTAGGGCTGCCTATGGCCTTCCAGACCTCCATCATCGCCATCGGCGCCGTCATATTGCAGGTGGCACTGAACGGGCTGGGGCCTGTGGCGGTGGCTTCCTATGCGGCGGCACAGAAGGTGGAGACCATTGCCCTGATGCCCATGATGTCCTTCGGCATGGCTATGGCAGCCTATACGGCACAGAATTATGGTGCCAGGAAGCTGGGGCGCATCAAGAAGGGCGTGAACCAGTGCATCATGATGTCAGGCACGTTCAGTATTCTGGTGGGGATTTTCAATATTGTCTTCGGTTCCCAGCTGATGTTTTTGTTTGTAGGGGATGCGGAGCCTCAGGTAATCGACTATGGGCAGGTGTATCTGACTACCACCGGTGTCTGCTACTGGATTCTTGCCCTGCTGTTTATCTACAGGAGCACCCTGCAGGGGCTGGGCAAGAGCTTTGTGCCTACCTTTGCCGGTATTATGGAGCTGGTGATGCGTGCCGCAGCAGCCATCTGGCTGGTGCAGCTGCTGGGCTTCTGGGGAGCATCCATGGCCAGCCCTGCCGCCTGGATTGGTTCCTGCGTGCCGTTGGCAATTGCCTATTATTATACCCTGCGGAAGCTGAAGCAGGAGGCAAGGGAGATTCTCAGTGCCAGATAATAAGGACGGGGACAGGAATTTTTCTGTACAAAATGATGCAGTTGGTGCAAATTTTTATGCAATTGCATTTTTGTTGCGTAAACAGGAAAAATAGCTACCAATGTCCGATAAAAACGAGTATAATAGATAATGTAATCTAGTGTGATTTCCATAGGGAGGTAATCTTAATGAGTTTAACTTTGAAATCCGGCTTTTCCTTTGACTATGACAATCTGGTAGGCGAAGGCAAGGTAACCAAGGCTGATGTGGAGGCTTTGTCTGACAAGATCAAGGCTGCTACCGAGGCTATCAAGGTCATGAGGAAGGACGGTATCATCCGTGGCCATCTTTCCAAGGATGGCACCCCTGAGAAGGTTTATTTCTCCCAGCTGCCATATGTTGAGGAAGGCCATCTGAACAACCCTGCCTCCATGGCACATCTGCAGGAGCTGACCGACTCCGTGAGAAACCGCGT
>JAEDOE010000162.1 GCA_016302095.1 Anaerovibrio sp.
AGGCAGGGGGAGATTTCCCTGGAGGAGGCGGAAAGCTACCTCAGGCGAAAGCCCTTTGAGGATATGGGTTATGCCAAGGTGGATACCCACAGGCGTGTCAGGTCGGGCTTTCCCGAGGTGATTTTTGCCCAGGGCAAGGCGGATGAGCACCTGCTGGCGATCTTCCAGCGGATATTTGCTGACGAGGGGGAGGTCATGGCAACCCGTGCCTCGGAGCAGCAGTATGAGCTGATTGCCGCCAGGCTGCCGGAGGCCAGGTATGACAAGCTGTCACGGATTATTACCTGCGTGCGGTCAGCCAGGCAGAAGCGGGGCTGTATCGCCGTCTGTACGGCAGGGACGGCAGATATTCCTGTGGCAGAGGAAGCGGCACAGGTGGCAGAGTATTTTGGTAACTACGTTGAACGTATTTATGATGTGGGCGTCAGCGGCATCCACCGCCTGCTGTCCAGGCTGGATGTGATTCAGAAGGCCAACTGCGTGATTGCCGTTGCCGGCATGGAGGGGGCGCTGGGCAGCGTCATCGCCGGGCTGGTGGACAAGCCGGTGATAGCCGTGCCCACCTCGGTAGGCTACGGGGCGAATTTTCATGGGGTATCGGCACTTCTTACCATGATAAATTCCTGTGCCAACGGCATAGCTACAGTAAATATCGACAACGGCTACGGGGCAGGCTATATTGCCGCCCAGATCAACAGGCTGGCAGCAGCTGAGGCGTGATTGGGCATGACGGCAGCTGCTAAGCATGCACAGGGCTGTGTTTAGCTGTGATTAGCTGTGATTAGAAGAAGGGGGATATAATGAGCAGGATTTTGTATATTGATGCGCCGTTTGGCATCAGCGGTGATATGATGGCGGCTGCGCTGCTGGATTTGGGAGCAAGCTATGAGAAGGTGCAGGAGGCACTTGCCAGCCTGCCGGTGAGGGGCTTTGCCACGGAAATTTCCCGGGTGAAGAAGGCAGGGCTTGATATGTGTGATTTTCTGGTAAAGCTGGACAGGGAGCATGAAAATCACGACCACGATATGGCGTATCTGCACGGGCACGACCATGAACATCACCATGAGCATCACCATGAGCATCACCATGAGCACGGGCACGACCATGAGCATGGTCACGGACATGACCATGAGCATCATCATCACAGCCACCATCATGAGCACCGGGGAATGCCGGAAATCCGGGAGATTTTGTCTGCCAGCAGCCTGAGCCATGCAGCCAGAGCCACCGCCCTGAAGATATTTGACGTGCTGGCGGCAGCCGAGGCAAAGGCCCACGGCACGGATATTGATCAGGTGCATTTTCATGAGGTGGGGGCAGTGGACTCCATTGTGGATATTGTGACCATTGCCGTCTGCCTGGAGGACTTGCAGCTGGCTGGGGTAGTGGTAGGCAGCCTCACCGACGGCTGCGGCACCATCCGCTGCCAGCACGGCATCATGGCAGTGCCGGTGCCTGCCGTGACCAATATTGCAGTGCAGAACCATCTCAGGCTGAAAATCAGCCATATAGAGGGGGAGCTGGTGACGCCGACAGGGGCGGCAGTGGCAGCGGCTATCCGCACATCGGACAGGCTGCCGGATGAGTATCGGATTATTGCCTCCGGCATGGGGGCTGGCAAGAGGGAGTACAGCGTGCCAAGCTTCCTGCGGCTTTTGCTTTTGGAGGCAGAGGAGGGAGCAGGTGACGTGCAGGCGGACACGGCGGTCATGGCAGACACGGTAGTCCGCCTGGAGACCAACATTGATGACAGCAACGGCGAGGCCATGGGGCTGGTCATGGAGAAGCTCATGGCTGCCGGGGCACTGGATGCCTGGTTTACGCCTATCTACATGAAGAAGAACCGCCCTGCCTACATGCTGGGGGTTATCTGCCGCCCGGAGGATACCGGCAGCCTGGAGAGGATTATCTTCCGGCATACCAGCAGCATCGGCATCCGCAGCCAGCTGTTCCAGCGGCACATCATGGAGAGGGAGCTGCGGGAGCTCGTTGTTGACGGCATTGACGTCAAGGTCAAGCTGTGCCGCTATGGGGACATAGAAAAATGCTATCCGGAGTACGAAAGCATCAGGCTTTTGCAGGAAAAAAAGGGACTTGACTACCTGTCCGCCTATGAATTAATAAGAATGTCCGCCATAAAGCAGAAAAATATGCTATAATGTGCTATAATATACATTTGGCAGCATAACAAAGCTAATAAAACCAATAAAGCTGATAAAGCTAATGCAAAGGAGTATATTTAACATGATTTTAAACCGTAAATCCGTTGAGCTGCTGGCACCGGCCGGCAACTGGGAGGCACTGGTAGCGGCAGTGGAGGCAGGTGCTGACGCTGTTTATCTGGGTGGCAAGCATTTTAATATGCGCATGCACAGGAACAAGGAGACCAATTTCGATGATGAGATGCTGAAGAAGGCCATTGAATACGCTCATGCCCATGGGGTGCAGCTGTATATCACCTTGAACAACCTCATCAGCGTGGAGGAAGTGGAGCCTCTCAAGCGTTACCTGACATATCTCAACGAGATCAGGCCGGATGCTATTCTGGTGCAGGATTTTGCGGTTTTGGAGCTGACCAGGGAGCTGGGGGTGGATATTCCCCTGCACACCTCCGTCATGATGAATACCCACAACGAGCATGCCATCAAGAAGCTGAAGGAGTACGGCATCACCCGCATCGTAGTGGGCAGGGAAATGACTCTTTCGGAGCTGGCACTGTTCAAGGAGCGCACCGGGCTGGAAATCGAGTATTTCATGCATGGCGATATGTGCATCGCCGAAAGCGGCCAGTGCATCCACTCCGGGGTGCTGTTCGGCCAGAGCGGCAACCGGGGGCGCTGCCTGAAGCCATGCCGCTGGCAGTACAAGCTGATTGATGAGGCAACCGGGGAGGTACTGGACAAGGATGACCGGCAGGATTACAAGCTGGCACTGAAGGATATGTGCATGTACAGGAATATTCCGGAGCTGATTCAGGCAGGGGTGTTCTCCTTCAAGATTGAGGGGCGCATGCGCCCGGCTGATTTTGTCCGCCGCATTGTAGCCACCTACAGAAAGGCGATTGATGCCTATATTGCAGACCCGATGGGCTACACCGTGGACGAGGCAGGCTGGCAGGATTTGTATGAGAACCGCGCCCGTGACTTTACCACTACTTTTGCCCTGGGGCAGCCGGATGAACGTGCCATCGGCTTTGACGGCAGCCGGGAGCCGCGCTTCTTCAGCAATGCTGTGGAGGAGCCGGGCTTCCAGGATGAGATTTTGAAGGCGGAGGAGCCTATTCAGGCGGACAATCCTGCCCATAGGACCTTGGCCGTGCAGGTTTCTGATTTGGCTGCTGTCCGGGCGGCATGTGAAAATGGCGCGGATACTGTGTATCTTGCCGGTGAGGTATTTAAGCCAAAGAAGCCGTGGACGCTCAAGGAGATTGGCGAGGCTATTGCCATCGGCAGGGAGCATGGTACCAGGATTGTGGTCAGCACCCCTAGAACCACCATGCGCCGGGAGTGCGGCGAGCTGGAGCAGTTCCTGCATGCTGTGGACACCTTGCAGCCTGCGGGCATTATGGTGAGCAACCTGGGCTCCTTGAAGCTGGCGCAGGAGTGTACCAGCCTGCCGGTACAGGCTGATTTTTCCTTCAACCTTTTCAACCACATGGCAGCCACCTTCCTGCAGAAGAACGGCATTGTCATGGGGACGGCCTCCCTGGAGCTTGCCTTTGAGCAGGTGAAGGGACTGGTGGAGAATTCTCCGCTGCCGATTGAGGTTATTGTGCATGGATCCTATGAGTCCATGATCTGTGACCACAATTTTGCCGCCATGCAGCTTCCTTACAACCATCTGGACAACCCGGAGCTGGTGGAGAGGCGTTACGCCCTGCGTGATACCGCCGGGGAGATTCATTCCCTGCGCATGGACCAGTTCGGGCGGAACCATATCCTCTTTGCCAAGGATTTGTGCTATTATCCGTATCTGGAAAAGTTCAACGGCGTGGCTT
>JAEDOE010000163.1 GCA_016302095.1 Anaerovibrio sp.
ATTGAAACATTGTCTACATCGGCTGTGAGCAAGTCTTTGTATATAGTTGCAACCAACTTATTACCGCTTGCGGTATTTTACGGTATCTAAAAATCCCATTACTCTGTCATGAGCAATGGGATTTTTGTATTTGGTTCGCCTCTCGGCACTATAACTAAAATTATTATGTATTCTTTTCGCAACCCTTGACAAATCCCTCCATCAGGTCTACTATTGTCATATAAATATTTTATATTACCCATATAACATTTGTTATATCGCACAGCGTTGTGCAGCTCATCAGTTATACTTCATCTGTGCGTTTTGCACTTGTTTTCTGAAGCAGGCTCTCGTTTTGAGTCTGCTTTTTTATTTTATAGATAAAATAAACAGCTATATAAAACTAGGGGAAAGGAATGATTTGTATGCGTCAAAAATATGGTTTGGCGGTGGCAATCCTGGTGCTGATTGCCACCCTGATGGTTCCCACGCCGCCGGAGCTGTCCACGGCAGGCCACAGGATGCTGGCTGTGCTGCTGTTTTCCGTCATCGTCTGGATGTCTGAGTCGGTGTCCTATCCTGTCTCAGCTTCCATCATCATGACACTGATGGCATTTTTGCTGGGCACCGCCCCCAACATGAACAACCCTGCCAAGCTGCTGGGCACCTCCGGGGCTCTCAAGCTGGCTCTCAGCGGCTTTTCCAGTACCGCCCTGGCGCTGGTGGGTGCCGCCCTCTTTATCGCGGCAGCCATGATGAAGACAGGCCTGGACAAGCGCATTGCCCTGTTCGTCCTGTCCAAGATAGGAGCCAGGACCAACAGGATTCTGGCAGGCGTGATCCTGGTAGGCTTTATCCTGAGCTTCTTCGTGCCCAGCACTACGGCGCGGGTATCCTGCATGGTGCCTATCGTCATGGGCATCATCTCCGCCTTCGGCGTGCCGCTGAAAAGCCGCTTCTCCGCCGTGATGATGATCGCCATCGCCCAGGCGGACAGCATCTGGAACGTGGGCATCAAGACTGCCGCCGCCCAGAACATGGTTGCCCTGGGCTTCATCGAGAAGCAGCTGGGCACCACCATCAGCTGGCTGGACTGGTTCATCGCGGCAGCTCCCTTTGCCGTCATCATGAGCATCGTCCTCTACTACCTGCTGCTGAAGCTGGTGCCGCCTGAGATGAAGGAAATCCCCGGCGGCCAGGAGACCGTGGCAAGAGCTCTCAGGGAGCTGGGCCCTATGACCGCCAGCGAGAAAAAGCTCATGGCTCTCTCCGTCATCCTGCTGTTCCTGTGGTCCACGGAAAAGGTGCTCCACAGCTTTGACACCTCCACCACCACCCTGGCAGCCGTCACCCTGATGATGCTGCCGGGCATCGGCATCATGGACTGGAAAGAAGCCCAGAACCGCATCGGCTGGGGCACCCTGGTCATGTTCGGCGTAGGCATCAGCCTGGGCTCCGCCATCCTGTCCACCAAGGCAGCCACCTGGATTGCCCATGTCATCGTGGAGGGCTTCGGCCTGTACACCATGAGCGCGGTTGCCATCATCGGCGTCATGTCCCTGTTCCTGATCCTCATCCATCTGGGCTTTGCCAGTGCCACGGCACTGTCCTCCGCCATGATACCTATCATCATCTCCGTGCTGCAGGGAGCCTCCGAGCATACCCCCCTCAACGTGGTGGGCATGACCATGATATTGCAGTATGTCATGTGCTTCGGCTTCATCCTGCCGGTGAACGCCCCGCAGAACATGGTGGCGTTCAGCACCGAGACCTTCGAGGCCAGGACCTTCGTCAAGACGGGCATACCGCTGACCATCATCGCCTTTGGCGTCATCATGCTCATGTCCGTCACCTACTGGAGCTGGCTGGGCATCATCTGAGCCCCCTGTACTGCAGCTGGGCATCATCTGAGCCTCCCCATGCCGGGAACTGGCATCATCTGAGCCAAATCCGGGCAAAAAAAGAGACCGCGAGGACTGTGTACCATACAATCCTTGCGGTCTTTAATTGATTTCAAAACACAGGGGTAAATGGTGTCTTGAATGTACAGCCCAGGGGAAGGGCTGCCAGGGAAAAAGAAAAGCAGTAGATACGCTATGCAATCACGCAACGCCTGCAACAGGCTTCAGCATGATGTTATGGCCGACAGCCAGAATGTTGTACTTCTGCTTCAGCTCATTGGTGAAGTCCTCCAGATCGGCTACGTTATTGCACTCCACTGTAAGAAAGCAGTCGCCCTCCTCAATGCCGGAGCAGGATGTAATCCTGTCATCCTCCTCGATGAAGCTCATGAAGGATTCGTCAGATGCCAGCGCACAGGCACTAGCAATGCTCATAAATGATTCAACCATGGTCATTTAAACCTCCTATCATCTCACAAGGACATTATAGCCGAAAATCGAAATTTTGTAAATAATTTTCTTGTACATTAGTGAAAATTTGATATATCTTTAGGTAATATAATAGATAGCCTTCATAAAATTAAACACCCGGCAGGAAAAGCTTTTCACTTTCATGCAACAGCCATTCAGCCAGCTATCTCACAGGCTTGTTATTTTAAAATCATCTTGTTGCAAAGCAATTATATGATATTTTCTGCAAATTTGCAAGCTGTTTTTTGTATTTTTATGCAAATTTTCATAGGTTTTCAGGCACAAAAAAGCCTTTCCGTCCATGGCAGGCATACATCAGCTGCCACAGCACAGAAAGGCTTTTCTGCTGCAATATCCCGCAGGGCTCCGAATCCCCCGGGGATGCTCATGCTATAAAATTTTCTTCAGCTGCTCCACGGCCTTCTGGGTGGTCGCCCAGCTGGCAGCCAGGCGGATGACGGTATTCTTCTTGTCATACTTTTCCCAATAGCTGTAAGATACCACCCTGGCCAGCTCCTCCAGGGCACTGTCAGGCCACACCACAAAAATCTGGTTGGTAGGCGAGTCCACGTAGAGCCGGTATCCCTTGCCCACCAGGTCTTCCCTGATCTGGTCAGCCATCTCCACTGCATGGCGGCAGATCTGGAAATACAGGTTATCCGTAAAGAGAGCGGAGAACTGCACCCCCAGCAGCCTGCCCTTGGCCAGGAGGCCTCCGTGCTGCTTGACGGAGGTCAGGAAATGCCTGGGGGCATTGCCCTGGGGAAACACCACCGCCTCGCCGCAGATGGCGCCTGCCTTGGTGCCGCCGATATAAAAGGCATCGGACAGCCTGGCTACATCCGCCAGATCCATATCCGCCCGGTCGCACATGAGGCCGTACCCAAGCCTTGCCCCGTCCACGAACAGCCTGATGCCGTAGGCATTGCAGGTGTAACGGAGAGCCTCCAGCTCCGCCTTGGTGTAGATGGTGCCGTACTCCGTGGGCTGGGAGATGTATACCAGCCCCGGCTGGGGCATGTGGCCGCTGTTGGCATCCGCCCCGAACTCCCGCAGGTAGCGTGCCAGATCCGCCGTCTTCAGCTTGCCATCATGCCCCGGCAGGGTGATGACCTTGTGTCCGCTGTACTCGATGGCGCCTGCCTCGTGGACGCTGATATGCCCCGTGTCCGCGGCGATTACCGCCTCGTAGGGCTGCAGCATGGTATCGATGACAATCTGGTTGGTCTGAGTCCCCCCCGCTAGGAAAAAAACCTCCCCCCTGGGGCACCTGGCAGCCTCACGTATCTTGTCCGCTGCCTCCTGGCAGTACCTGTCCGTGCCGTAGCCAGGCAGCTGCTCCATGTTGGTAGCGGTCAGTGCCTTCAGCACCATGGGGTGCATGCCCTCGCCATAGTCGTTAGTAAAAAACAGCATTGATGTCGCCTCCCATCAGTTTGCCGCAGGAAATCCCGTTATTCCACCAGGGGATGCTCCACCATTTCCTTGCCAATCCTCTCCCACACGTCGTTCATGGAGGCAATCTTCGCCACAATCTCGTTGATTTCGGCCTCTTTTGCCCCGAAAACCCTCAGAGCCAGCCGCAGGAGGCTTTCCCTGGTCCTGGCGGAATCCACCTCCCGCTGGAAGAACATCTCTGAC
>JAEDOE010000164.1 GCA_016302095.1 Anaerovibrio sp.
ATACTGCACCTGGGCAATAATCCTGTCCACCAGCATCTCCCCATGGAGCGCCATATTGCGCCGGGAAATATCCAGGCTCACCAGCAAAAGATAAGATGCGCTGGTGGTCTGGGTAAGGTTGATAATCTGATGCACATAGCCATGAGACACCCTGTCCCCCACCAGCAGCAGGGAGCTCTGAGTAAGGGAGCCCCCGGACTTGTGCATGGAAATAGCAGCCATATCCGCACCGGCATGCATGGCAGCCACCGGCAGCTTGTCACTGAAATACAGATGGGAGCCATGAGCCTCATCAGCCAGCAGCAGCATGCCGTGCTCATGAGCCAGCTCCGCAATCCGCTTTATATTGGAACAAATTCCATAGTACGTAGGATTGTTTACAAGTATAGCCTTGGCATCTGGATTTTCTCTGATAGCCTGCTCCACATCCGCCACGCTCATGCCCAAGGAAATGCCCAGCACCGGGTCCATCCGGGGATTCACATACACAGGTACAGCCCCGCAGAGAATCAGGGCATTGATGGCGCTCCGATGCACATTCCGGGGCATGATAATCTTGTCACCCCGCTTGCATGCAGTCATCACCATAGCCTGCACTGCTGAGGTTGTGCCCCCCACCATAAAGAAGGCATGCTTCGCCCCGAAGGCCTCTGCCGCCAGCGCCTCCGCCTCCCTTATAACCGACACGGGATGGCAGAGATTGTCCAGCATCTTCATGGAGTTCACATCCACCGACAGGCACCGCTCACCCAAAAAATCCGTCAATTCCTTATTGCCCCTGCCCCTCTTATGTCCGGGTACATCAAAAGGCACCAGCCTGGCACTTTTCATCTTTTCCAAAGCTTCCAGAATTGGCGCGTTTTCCTGCGAAATATATTTCATCCTTAGCCTCCCCTCCCAAAGACCTGCCATGACTGACCGACAGCCTGCCGTAACGGCAGGCCTCCCCCAGCTCAGCCAAAAACATTAGTACCGCTATAAATTTCAATCATTTCCCGGCGCAGGCTGTTGTGAATATCCAGCCTGGTCTTTGGGGGAATCTCATAGATATCCGTATTGAAAAGATAATTCTTCAAATCCAGCTCCTTGATGAGCATCTTTGTATGAAAAAGATTTGCCTGATAGATATTGATATCCACTGCATCATATTTGTCCAGGGTATCCTTGTTGATGAAATTCTGGATAGAGGTCATGTGATGATCCATGAACAGCTTGCGGCCTGCCATATTGCGGGTAAAGCCCCTCACCCTGTAATCCATGGTGATAATATCCGAGTCAAACATGCCGATAAGATAATCCAGGGTTTTCAACGGCGTAATCTCACCGCAGGTAGCCACATCTATATCCACTCGGAAGGTAGCAATGCTGGTCTCAGGATGGAACTCAGGATAGGTATGCACCGTAACATGGCTCTTGTCCAGGTGAGCCACCACCGTCTCCCCCTGCAGCACGCTACTGTCCTCCGACTCATGGATATCCTGCAAAACCTCAGCGCAATTCAGCGGCTTTTTCTTGCCAGAAGCAACCGCTGCCTCCTCGGCAATCAAAAAAGTCACGCTGGCTCCCTGAGGCTCATAATCCTGCTTGGACACGCTCAGCACCTTGGCACCTATCATCTCCGTCACCCGGTATAATATCTTCGTCAGACGCTCCGAATTATACTGGGCATCAATATACTTGATGTAGTCCTGCTGCTCACGAGGTGTCTTAGCATAACAAATATCGTAGATATTAAAGCTAAGGGATTTGGTCAGGTTGTTAAACCCATACAATTTCAATTTTTCTTCCAATCTGATCTCACGCCCCTAAAAAAATAATCTATCCCTGCACATAGCATAAAAGCATAACATAACATAACAAGAACATGGCAACGCCACGCAGCCACCCTGCCCGGCAAAGAGGCACAGCAATTTACGCCCTGTTACAGTGCATCACAGCAAATCCATCAGCTGCTTGCCAATCAGCACAGTGGTCACGGCAATAAACATAGGCCGCACATAAGCTACCCCCTTGGTAATAGCAAACCGCGCCCCGCAGTAGGCACCAAAAATCATGGAGATGCCCATAAAGATGCCCATCTGGTAATCAATCATGCCGGAAGCCGCAAAAAACACCGTAGCCGCCAAATTGCTGGCAAAATTCAGTGCCTTGGTATTGGCCGTAGCACCGATAAAATCAAAGCCCAGCATCAAAAAGGCAAACAGCAGGAAGGAGCCGGTGCCCGGCCCGAAGAAGCCATCATAAAAGCCCATCACCAGTGCCACCAGCATGCTGAGAGCCAGCATCCTGCCCGTCAGCTTCCTAGGCTCCGTATCCCTGTCCCAGTCCTTTTTCAAAAGGCTGTACAGCACCACTGCCACCAGCAGCACCACAATCAAAGGCCGCAAAAACTCCGAGGGAACCTGCTGCACGGCCAGCACCCCCAGAGCTGAGCCGATCAGGGACAAGGGAAACAGCTTCTTTATCAGCTGCACATCCATCTTGCCGGAACGGATAAAGGTAATGAAACTTGTACATGCCCCCATGACAGCCGCCATCTTGTTAGTTCCCAGGGCATGCAAAGGCGAAATCCCCGTCAAAAGCAGTGCCGGCAAGGAAATCATGCCGCCGCCCCCTGCCGCCGCATCAATAAACGAAGCTACAAAACCTGCCACAGCCACAAATATATAGACTTCCATATCCATTTGAATATATTACTCCTCCAACGCTTTTTTCAATGCACTGTCCACCATTTTTCGCAGCACATCGCTGATTTCCCCAATCTGCCGCATATTTGTCAAAAGCTGCTGTATACGCGCACCTGACATCCTCTCAGGACTCTCCACATCCTGCCAGGACAGATCCGCCAGCCGGTTTATATCGTTCAGGGAAAACATGATGTCCTGGCTCAGATCCTGCAAAAACAGCTTTTTCGCCTCGTTGGCACTATTCACCAGCCGCAGTGCCTCAGTCAGCTGGTTATTCTGCCTGCGCTCCTGCTCCTGCTGCAAAAGCTTCTGAATTTTTTCCTCGTTAATGCCACGGGTAGCTACAAAGACATCCTCCACCAGACCATCTACATCGCGGTTGCCCACAATCAGGTACACCTCAGACCAGCCGGTCTTGCGCCCCTTGAATTCCATGGACAGGACATTCTTGAAGCCCATCCGTTCATTGATAGTATGTATGTTCAGAAATTCCCTCATGGCAGCCTGATATTCCTTGCTGATTGCATTCTCTATCACATTCGCCAGCTGTGCATCATAAGTCTTGGTTTTGTCAATCATATCCCTGATAGCAGGCGAGATTTTTAACTCCAGAAAACGATTGCTGGACACATTCACATACAGTGAATTGTCATACATCTTAACCATGGACATGACAATATCCATGCGCCGCTTCATGTCGGTTTTCTTTTCACTCTCCATCATCATTTCCCGGTCCCGGTTCTGAAAAGCAAAAACAAACTCCTCCGGCCGCCCCAGAATCTTGACCACCAGACAACGGCAGTAATGAATTTCCCCATCCTGCACTACCCTGTATTTCACGGAATAGCTGTCCTGCCGCTCAAAAACCTTCTTGATGCTTGCCCTGGTCAGCACCGGCTCAAAAAGCTCCTGGTCATCAGGATGTACCGCCTTGCGCACATAGGTATAGAGGTTTGTCTCAAAATCACCATTCTCAAACTGCCTGCCAAACATCTCCTGAGTAATACGGCTGTAGCGGTAGCTTCTCATATTGCCCGTCTCAAGATTGGCATAGTAAACATCATGATAGCTGGAGCTGAGGGCATTAATAATGCGATAGCTCTGCTCCAGCTCAAGACGGAGGCTTTCATCCGACACGGTGCTTAAATCCTTATTAAATTCATAAAGGCTCTGCGTACTCTCATCCCTCATCACAGCATCTTCCTTACACCATTTCGCAAAATTCACTCTATGCTATATTATACATGGAATTTGTACAAAAAAAAAGTAGCAATTTACACGGCACTGTAAAATATATTTTACCTG
>JAEDOE010000165.1 GCA_016302095.1 Anaerovibrio sp.
CAGGTGGTCAGCGGCATCGGTTTTCTGGGTGCCGGTGCCATCATGAAGGAGGGGCTGAGCGTAACGGGACTGACTACGGCAGCCTGCCTGTGGGTGGTTGCCTGTGTGGGGCTGGCGGTGGGGGCCGGTTTCTACATCGAAGCGATCATGACGACGATTTTTGTTGTTATGGTGGTGGGGGTGCTCAGCCATTTCGAGCTGAAAAAATCCACCCGCGCCGGTGTGCTGCAGCTTACGGTGTATTCAGATAACAACCCGGAGCAGCTTTCGATTATTACCAGCTGCCTTGATGATATGCACATCGATATTACCAAAATCAAGATGCGTGAGGAATACGCCAGAAATGAGCGGGAGCAGACCATTATCCTGGTGATGGAAATGATGCTTTTGAACAACCGCCATTACAGCACCACACATATAGTCAATATTTTGCAGGATTTGCCAGGTATACACGGCATAGATCTGCGCTGATGAAGATGGCAAAAATGTTGTAAACATCACAGGCCAATGCTTGTAATTTCTAATCATAAAGAAATGTGAATCTCAGAAAGAAGGAATGTATTATGGCTATGCTGGATGATTTGTTGGCAGCTAATGAAAGGTTCTGCCAGAATCCACCTGTGGATTATACCAGTGAGGATATTAAGGCGAGCAAGCTGCCTCAGAAGCAGCTGGCAATCCTGACCTGCATGGATACCAGGCTGGTGAATTTTCTTGAGCCTGCCCTGGGCATTGAGCGGGGGGAGGCAAAGGTCATCAAGACAGCAGGCAACTGCGTAACGGGGATTTTTGATGGCGTGGTGCGCAGCCTGCTGGTGTGCATTTATGAGCTGGGCATCAAGGAGATACTGGTCATCGGCCATCATGAGTGCGGCATGGCAAAGACAACCTCCGCCAGCATGACTCAGGCGATGCTGGACCGGGGCGTGGCGCCGGAGGCCATTCACATGATAGCCAAGGAATTGAAGGAATGGGCGGATGAGTTCCAGCATCCTGAGGAAAATGTGGAGATTACGGTGGACCAGCTCCGCCTCAATCCCCTTATTCCCAAGGATGTGCCTGTGCACGGGCTGATGTTCCACCCACGCTCAGGGAAGCTTGATGTGGTTGTCAACGGCTATGAGCATGCTTTTGAATATCAGGCTTGAGCTGCTGAGCTTCTTTTTTGAATGGATAGGAAAATTTACGTTGTTTTTAGGGGGGACAGGATTATGGATTATCAGGGAATGAGGACTTATAGGCGTTTTTTGCAGGAGCCGGTGCCGGAGGCGGTGCTGGGGGAGATGATGGAAAATGTCAGAATTGCCAGCTGCGCCAAAAATGACCAGCCGCTGATTTATACGGTGGTAAGGTCGCCTGAGCTGGTGAAGGCAATGCAGCCGCTGGTAAAATGGGCAGCGGCACTGCCCAAGGAGCTGGGAACGCCTGTGGAGGGGGAGCAGCCTACAGCTTTCGTGGTGATTGCCAAGTCGGAAAAGGCTGTGCCCCTCAGTGATATTGATGTGGGAATCGCTGTCAATACCCTGGCTGCCACGGCCTGGGAGCACAAGGTGGGCAGTTGCATCATGGCATCCATCAACGCACCAAAAATTCAGGAGCTTTTGGCAATATCTGAGGGCTACAAGGTACGCCTTGTGCTGGCTCTGGGGTATCCATCCCACAAGAGTACGGTGGTGGAGCTGAAGGACAGTCTGGATTATTATCTTGATGCGGAAAGGAATTATTATGTTCCTAAGCGTGCCCTGGAGGATATTGTGACTTACAGGTAAGCAGGTCTTTGCTCCCTTATGAATTAGGAGCAGTGTAGCCATGTACGGTAATTTACAGCAAAATGAAAATTGCTGGCAAAGATTTCACGATTGCAAATATTTCTTATTATGGTATAATTATTTTGGGGTTTCAACAAGATTAGTATTGTTTTGAAGTGTAAGGGAGGTTTTTCACAATGAAAAAGGTTTTGATGTTTGCCGGTGATTTTGCAGAGGATTATGAGGTAATGGTTCCTTATCAGGCATTGGAGATGGTGGGGGTTCATGTGGATGTGGTCTGCCCGGGCATGAAGGCAGGGGACAAGATAAAGACCGCCATCCATGATTTTGTGGGAGACCAGACCTACTGCGAAAAGCCGGGCCATCTGTTTCAGCTGAATGCTGCGCTGGATGAGGTCAAGGGCGAGGATTATGACGGCCTGTACATTACCGGCGGCAGGGCGCCTGAGTATATCCGCCTTGATGCAAAAATTATTGAGCTGACCAAATATTTTATGGAGAATAACAAGCCGGTGGCTGCCATCTGCCATGGTATTCAGGTGCTGACTGCTGCGGATACGGTAAGGGGCAGGAAGCTGACTGCTTATCCTGCCGTAGGGCCGGATGTTACTATGGCTGGCGGTGAGTTTGTCAGCGTAGATGCAGACAAGTCAGTAGTGGATGGCAATCTGGTAACTTCTCCTGCCTGGCCGGGCAATATTGCTATCCTACAGGACTTCATCAAGCTGCTGGGCTGATGGCACACAGGATGAGAAAAAAATAATATAAGCAGGGACTGCACTACTAGCAGGCAGCCCGGGATATATGCAGCGTTTTTCACCTTACTAAAGGGAAGCCATCGCTGATATTTTCCGGCTGCCTGTTTATTTTGCAGATTTTTTTGTCAAATGATGTATTTTTTTGCTATAATAATGAAATGAATGTTTAAAAATAATTTTGAGGGTGAGTTAGTTGCAAAAAAAGCGAACAAAAACAGCCAGCCGCAAGAAGGCTGCTGAAAATAAAAAAACCGGCACCGCAAAGCGGGGAAGCAGCGTCAGTACCGCAGAGCCGGTGCAGGATAATACCAAGCGGAACTATGAGCTGCGGGGGCTGGCATTTGTGGCTGCCGGGCTGATTGCTCTCTGCGGTATAGCCGGGCTGAATGTGGGCTTTGTGGGGCTGAAGGCAGCCAAGTTCCTGCAATATTTCTTTGGCGTGGGGGCATTTGTGGCGGCAGGCTCCCTTTTAGGCACAGGGGGCTATTATATTATGCGGCATCAGAAACTGGTGTTTAATGCCAGACTGCTGGGAGGTGCCGGCTTTTTTACCTGCGCTGTTGCCATGTATCATCATCTGGTGGTAAAGCCGGGGGAGGAAATTCTGCCCTCCAGCCTGGTGGATGGTGGCGGTCTTTTAGGCGGTGCTATCACGATTTTCCTGCATAATGTGGCAGGTGTGGATGGGACTCCTATCCTGCTGGCAGTGGGTCTGATTGGCAGCCTGATAGTTGCAACCACCTGGTCACTGGCCCAGGGCATCCTGACCACCAAGGAAAAGGCGGAAAAAGGTGCTGATGTTGCCAAGAAAGCTACAGTGGTGGTCTATGATAAGACAGTTGAGGTAGGCGGCAAGGCCAAGGAGCAGGTGCAGGAATATGTGCAGGAGCATATTGATGATGTGGGCGAAAGGCTGAAGCGGCTTCGCGGTAAGCAGTTTTTGGCGCGTTATGAGCAGGATTCTGCTTTTTTGAACGGGGAACAGGGCACATCTGCCGCTGGCAGTGGCAAAAGAGGTGCAGCTTCTTATCAGGAAAAAGCTCATGCTTCCGGCAGGGACAGCCTGTCAGGTGTGAGCATAACGGCAGAGCTGCTGGCTGAAAAGGAGTCCGGGGAAGCGAAGGAATTTGCACCGCCACCTGCCAATGCAGATGAGCTGGTGGAAGCAAATCCTGTGGCAGCAGGCTTCTTTGCGGAAAAGTTTTCCAGCACGGCAGAGCCGGAGGAAGTGCCTGAGCTGGCTGTGCAGCTGGGCCTGGAGACTGCTGCAAAGAGCCAGGGTGGTCAGCATATCCCACATATACAGCGCACTCAGGCTGATGACTGGGAAGGGATGGCTGATTTCGACTGGGAGAGGTATGCCGCAGACAATAGTGACAGTATTTTCGCTGATATAAGCAGTGATATAGATACAGATATGCATACAGGCATAGATGCAGAGACAGAGGTAAATACAGAT
>JAEDOE010000166.1 GCA_016302095.1 Anaerovibrio sp.
TCATAGGCCAGCAGCAGGCTGTACAAATCCGTGATTTTCTCCTGGATGCGCTTGCCCTCATCCGTATCCCCTACGGTAGTCACCTTGGATTGCAGCTCAATAGTGCGGGACACCGACTCAATATCCTTGTTATTCCTTAGAGCCTCCCGGACATCAGCCACATTCTGATGCTCCAGCAGGCGGAAGCCGCGGGAATTGAAAATCAGGGTATAGCCGGAGATGCCCGTCTTCTTGTGATACGCACGGCAAAAGCCTCCATCAATGCACAATGCCTTGCCATCTGCCTTAATCGGAGTTTCACCCTTGGCAACCTTAACCGGCACATGGCCGTTGATGATATGCCCCTCCTTGGGATTCAGGCCGAATTCCTCCAAGATCTCCTCGCAGATTTCTTCCCTGTCCACCAGCTCATAATAAGGATCCGAAGGCTCCTTCCAGGTACTCTCGTCCTCCAGGAACATCCGCTCAAAGGTAGTAAACTCCCTGCCGGAAATCGGTGACAGCAGCCCGTTCCACAAAAACCACATGAAATCCAGTGCCCGCTGGTCCTCCCCGGACTGGGCACGCCGTGCCATCTGGTCGCAGTAATCCATGTACTCCTTGCCCTTGTAGTTCCTGCCGTCAAAGGTGACCTCCTTGAGTGTGCCATCCCAGTTCAGCGGCACGCAGCCGTGGAACAGCAGGTTCTGGTTGCAGCAGGTATATACACTGCCCTTCTTGTAGATAAAATCCACATGACGCCTAAGCCGTTCGCTTTCAATGAAGTAGGACTTCAAATCCCCGATAATCTGCTTTTCTTCCTCCGTCAGCTCATAAGGATTTTTCGGATCCACCGTCGGAAAATACGCACTGGACAGCTCATAACGCTTGCCATTGAGGCGGTAGCAGCTGGCATTGTAGTCCACATTCTGCAGCTGCAGGCGGCTTTCCATGCGAAAATCAGGATTGCGGAGAATCAGCTGCCCCTCCAGCTTGAACATTATCATGGAAATCGCCTTTTCCGATGCCTTGAGGGCATTTTCATCAGGATAGATGCGCTGGGCATACATGGTCAGTGGGCGCAGGCTGATGGCATAGCCCTTTTCCAGCACCTCCGTATTCTTGTAGCGCAGGCTGTTCCTGACTACTCCGGCAATGCACACCTCACTGCCACAGGCAGCTCCCATCCACAGGATATCGTGATTGCCCCACTGAATATCCAGCGAATGATACTCCAGCAGCATATCGAGAATAGTGTCAGGGCGATTGCCCCTGTCAAAGAAATCCCCCACAATGTGCATGTGCCCCACTGCCAGGCACTTGATGAGCTGGGTCAATGCCACAATAAAATCCTCGGAGCCTCCCACCTGCACAATCATATTCAGCAGCCGCTTGCTGTACAAAAACTGCGCCCTGTCCGCCTCCGGGTGAGTATTAAAGAGCTCCGTAATCACACTGCGGTAATTCTTCGGCACAAAGCTCTTGACCTTTGCCAGGGGATATTTGTAGGTCATCAGCTTGCTGACCTCCAGAAGCCGGGACAGATTTTCCCGGTACCACTCAGGCGTATTTTTCCTCTCTGCCTGCATCTGCTGCATCTTTTCCACCGGATAATAAATCAAGGTGCAGAATTCCGCCTTTTCCTCTGCGGTCAGCCGCGCCCCAAAGACATAATCCACCTTCTCCTTGATAACCCCGGAGCAGTTGTTCAATATATGATAAAAAAGCTCGTATTCACCGTGCAGGTCACTAACAAAATGCTCTACCTCTTTCGGCAGGCACAGACTCGCCTGCAAATTAATCAAATCAGCATACACCGCTTCCTTAGTTGGATACTTTTCCGCCAGCAGATGCAGATACTTCTGCTTTTGCTTATGCATCGCACTCTGTGAAGCCGTCATAAAATTCACCTTCCCTCCAAAAGCTAAAACTCACCCATATTTATATATTCGTCATACAAATCTTTTTTCCTGCTAAAGCCTACCAATTTTCTGCAAAAAATAAATGCAGCTGCCAAAGCTGGCTACGCTTCGGCAACTGCACCTTTATGCCACAATAATACTGCCCGCCAAAAAGCGGGCAGTAGGAACGTCAATATGAAAAGAGCTGCAAACTGAATCCTGCTTTATCCCAGCAAATTCAGGAACCAGCTGGAATTCTGATAGGACTGCGCCAGCATCGCCTGGGATGCCTGCATGAGAATATTGTCGCTGGTAAACTGGGTAAGCTCCTTGGCAATATCCGCGCCTATCAGGGTAGTCTGGGCCGCAGTGAGATTCTCCCCCTGTGTCACCAGATTGCTGTGTGTATACTCAAGACGGCTGCTGAGGGCGCCTACATTGGTGGACTGCTCCAGCACCTTGTTGATGGCATTGTCTATTACGCTGATGGCGGCACTGGCATCCTGCACGGTGCCAACGCTGAGGTAGGAGCCATCGCTGCCGATAAGCCCAAGAGCCCGGGCAGAAATATTGCCCAGACCGGCCTGAATGGACTGGTTGGCCTCTGCGCCCACCTGCAAGGTCAGGGAGCTGTCGCTGCGCTGGTCTGCCGCCCCGATGGACTCGGTAAAATCACTGAGGACATTGTTGACGGACTTCTTTTCATTGCCGCTGGCATCAGTCACAGAAATATTGAAGCCGGAAATCTCCCCTGCCAGACCTGCCTCCGCAGCCTTGACAGTGATGGCATTCTTGCCGTCTACAGTCTCCTGCAGATTGCCGGAGGAATTGGTGCCGATTTCCTTGGTAGTGCCCAGGGTGGTATCAAAAACATTGCCGCCCCCTGCATTGTTGGCATTCTTGAAGATATCCTCCAGTGTGGTATCCCCGGCAGTATAGCTGGTATGATAAGTCTTGCCATCCTTCACATAGGATACGTTAATGGTATCCGTGGAGGCAATGCCCAGATTGTCCCCGGCACGGCGGGTAAGATCCGTCAGCTTGGTGCTGCCAGTTACCTCGGTGCCCAGGCTGGTATTGGTATAAGCCTGGGTGGTCAGCTGTGTGGCATAGTTATTGCTGCCATTCATCAGGGCCATGCCGTTGTACTCCACCAAAGAGTTGTCCGTAATCTGGTCAATGTACTGGTTCAGTTCCTTCTGGATATTGGCGCGGTCGCTGTCCCTGGCGGTGGAGTTTGCCGCAGCCAGTGCCTTTTCCTTCATGGTGGTGAGGATATCCAGCGTGTTGCTCATGGCGCCATCTGCCACCTTCAGCATGCTGGAACTGGTCTGGGTGTTGGCATCCGCCTGCTCCAGGCTGCCAATGCGGACTCCCATGGATTTGCCGATAGAATAAAGTGACGCATCATCTGCTGCGCTGTTTACCTTGTTGCCTGTTGCAATAGCAGTAGCATGCTTCATGGCAGAAGAATATCTCATATTCAGCTGGTTGAGAAGCGAAAGCTGCTGTGCATAGCTGCCGATTGTTGCCATAATAATTCCTCCTTGAGCATATCATAGTTTCGACATCCTTGTCGCGATAATCCTAGTCTTTGTACTTATCATATCGTCATACATAGCTTAAATCTTAAATCCCGCAAGCCCTTCTGTATTTTTTCTGTATTTTTCTGCTCTTTTTTGTATTGTATCCGCCCCGCCTTGGGCATTTCCCTCTCCTGCGCTTCTATTTCATTGTAAAAAATAGCAAAAATGTAGTATAATGCTTGTGGTTTATTTACGCTAATAAAATTCCGAGGTGAATTAACATACAATGGCAAACTTTGATTGGCAGGCGCAACTGGAAAAACGGCGCAGACGAACAAAATATGAAAGGATTGGCACACTGATACTGCTGGTTTTTATTCTGGGCTTTTCCCTGTGGCGGATATTCTATGCCAATACGCCGGAATACGCCCTGGACAAGCTGGGCAAAGCTATCGAGTCCCAGGATGCAGCGGAAATGCAGCGCTACTGCGATATAAGCTCCGTGACATCACACGCCTATGATGACCTGACCAGGGATATGTTTGCCCAGGATGCCAG
>JAEDOE010000167.1 GCA_016302095.1 Anaerovibrio sp.
CAAACCTCCACGGAGGTTCGTTCCCTGTCGGAAGGGGAGCGCATTAACGAGATTGCCAGAATGGCATCAGGTGCCAATGTTTCCTCGGCATCCCTGGATAATGCCCGGGAAATGATTGCTTATGCAAAGATAAAAAAAGAGGGGTACAGAAAGAATGGCTAAGGATTGGGAGTTGGATAAAAATATGGACAAGGATGCTGATTTAATCGAGCAGAAAGTTAGCAGCCAGGATGTGTTTGACGGCACTCTGCTGCATGTAAAGAAGGACACTGTCCGATTGCCAAACGGCAATATTGCCTATCGTGAGTGGATAAAGCATCCGGGGGCATCTGCCGTGTTGCCGGTTACGCCTGAGGGAAGGCTGATTTTCGTGCGCCAGTACCGCTATCCTATTCAGCAGGTAACCCTGGAGATTCCGGCAGGCAAGCTGGATGCCGAGGGGGAGGACCCGCTGGACTGCGCAAAGCGTGAGCTTTCGGAGGAAACGGGCTACCAGGCGGAGAAGTATACATTTCTCACCAAGCTGGCAACCACAGTGGGCTTTTCCAATGAATTTATCTACATTTATGCGGCAGAGGGGCTGACTGCAGGCAGGCAGCATCCTGACGAGGACGAGTTTATCAATGTCTGCACTTTGACTATGGATGAGGCAATGGCAAAAGTCAGGTCAGGGGAAATCTGCGATGCCAAGTCCATTACGGCAGTGCTTTTGCTGCGGGAATTGCAGGGCAGATAAGCCGGGACAGACACTAGTAGGGAGGATTTTATGTTTGATTTTTCTCTGATGAGTATTATTGGCGGCCTGCCGGGGCTTTTGATTGCCTTGGTGGTGCATGAATATGCCCACGCCAGGGTGGCGGATGCCATGGGGGATTTTACGCCCCGCATGATGGGACGGCTGACGCTGAATCCCAAGGCGCATATTGACCCTATAGGGCTGGTGATGCTCCTGATAGCTCATTTCGGCTGGGCGAAGCCGGTCATGTACAATGCACGCAACTTCAAGGACTGGAAAAAGGGGGAGCTGCTGGTGGCACTGGCAGGGCCTGCTTCCAATCTGGTGGTGGCGTTCCTGTCCCTGATAGCCCTGGCTCTTCTGTTCAAGATGGGGATTTTTTCTGATGGGGTGCGCCTGGTGCTGTCCTTGATGGTTCTGTACAACATCAACTTTGCGATTTTCAACATGCTGCCCCTGCCGCCTCTGGATGGCTCCAAGGTGCTGATGGTGTTTTTGCCGGGCAGGTATGCCTACAAGCTGATGTCACTGGAACGCTACAGCTTTATTATATTGATTGCCATGATGATGACGCCGGTGCTGACAGGGATATTGATTCCTATCCAAAGGATTATCTTGGGGATGTTCAATAGCATCATTGGTGTTTTTTTGTGATTGGCGGCTCTTGGGCTTTTTACTATTTGCCAAAAATAATTTGCATAAATGTGCATGGGCTCTTATGCATTGCCTGTGCAGTGGGAGGATTTTGAGAGATGAAGAAGATTATTCTGACTGGTGACAGGCCTACCGGCAAGCTCCATGTAGGTCATTATGTGGGTTCTTTGAAGCGACGGGTGGAGCTGCAGAATTCCGGCGAATTTGATGAGATTTACATCATGATTGCGGATGCCCAGGCACTGACTGATAATTTTGACAATCCTGAGAAGGTGCGTCAGAATATTATCGAGGTTGCCCTGGATTATTTGTCCGTGGGACTGGACCCTGCCAAGTCCACCTTGTTTATTCAGTCCATGGTGCCGCAGCTGACGGAGCTTTCTTTCTACTACATGAATCTGGTAACGGTGGCAAGGGTGCAGCGCAATCCGACCGTAAAATCTGAAATCCAGATGCGTGGCTTCGGTGGCAGCATCCCGGTGGGCTTTTTCTGCTATCCTATCAGCCAGGCGGCGGATATTACTGCCTTCAAGGCTACGCTGGTGCCGGTAGGGGAGGATCAGCTGCCGATGTTGGAGCAGACCAAGGAAATCGTGCGCAGCTTCAACAGGATTTACAACTGCGAGGCTCTGGTGGAGCCGGATATCATGCTGCCGGACAATGATATCTGCCGCCGCCTGCCGGGTACTGACGGCAAGGCGAAGATGAGCAAGTCCCTGGGCAACTGCATTTACCTTTCCGATGATGAAAAGACCGTGCAGCAGAAGATTATGAACATGTACACTGACCCTACCCATATCAAGGTTTCCGACCCGGGCCATCTGGAGGGCAATACGGTGTTTACCTATCTGGATGCCTTCAGCAAGGAGGAGGATTTTGCCAAGTATCTGCCTGAGTACAATAACCTGGATGAGCTGAAGGAGCATTATACCCGTGGCGGCCTGGGTGATGTGAAGATTAAGCGGTTCCTGAACAGCATCATGCAGGCGGAGCTGGAGCCGATCCGTGCCCGCCGCAAGGAGTATGAGAAGGATATTGCCGCTGTCTATGATATTCTCAGGGCTGGCAGCGACAGGGCGCGTCAGGTGGCAGAGGCAACTTTGCAGGATGTGAAGGATGCCATGAAGATTAATTATTTTGCTGATGAGGAGCTTATCAAGGCCCAGACGGCAAAATATCAGGGCTGATAACTGAGCTGATTATTGAGCTTATTTTTGTGGTTCTGAGGATTTTGTTGAGCAAGTATTGTGCGGTTTAAGGGAAGTTGTTTATGGAGCAGTATTCAATAAGGCTTGAGTGTTTTGAGGGACCCATGGAGCTTCTCATGCATCTTATTGAGAAAAATAAAATAGATATTTATGATATTCCGATAGCTTCCCTGACGGAGCAGTACATTGAGTATCTTGATAAATTCCGCAGCTTTAATATCGAGATTGCCAGCGAGTTCATCATCATGGCTGCCACCCTGCTGCAGATTAAGTCACGGATGCTGCTGCCGAAGCCACCCAAGGAAAAGGATGATGAGCCGGAGGCAGACCCGAGGCAGGAGCTGATAGAAAGGATATTGGAGTATCGGCGCTTTAAGGAAGTCAGCAGCGTCATGGGGGAACTGCAGAGGTCCCAGGAGCGTTTTCTGGCCCGTGAGCCCATGGAGCTGCCTGTGCGGCATCTGCCGCCTAAGAATCTTTCCCTGAATGAGCTGCTGGAGGCTTTTGCCAATGTGCTGGCGGTGCGCAGGGAACTGAAGCTTCCCCAGGTGCTGGTGGCGCCTGAGGAATTTAGCGTGCAGGACAAGATGGAGGAGCTGATTTCCTTTTTGCACCGCAGGGAGGGAAGGCTGAGATTTGCAGATGCCTTTCAGGGAAACAGCCGGGCGGAGCTGATTACTACTTTTCTGGCAATGCTGGAGCTTATCAAGCTGAAAAGCATCACTGTGCAGCAGCAGGGGCAGTTCGGGGAGATTTACATTTCTGTGAGGCTTTCCGATGAGACCGAGGATATGAGCAGTTCTGAGTATAAGGGCAGGTGAGGATAAGGATGTTCATGAATGAGCTGACAGGGGCTTTTGAGGCGGTGCTGTTTGCCAGTGGCGAGCCCGTGTCAATGGAGAGCCTGAAGGAAATCCTGGGAATAGATGCGGAGAATGTGCGGGAGCTGGCAGCAGCCTGCAGCAAGCAGCTGGAGGAACGTGGCAGCGGATTGCAGCTGCAGCAGGTTGCCGGAGGCTGGCAGCTGGTGACCAAGGCGCAGTATTTTCACTATGTGGAAAGGCTCAGCGAGGAACGGGATAAGCGGCTTTCCCCTGCGGCCATGGAAACCCTGTCCATAGTGGCCTTCAAGCAGCCGATTACCAAGCAGGAGATTGAGCATATCCGGGGTGTGCGCATCGAGAAAATCATGTCCAAGCTGCTGGAAATGGAGCTGATACGGGAGCTGGGGCGTAAAGATACTATCGGGAGGCCTATTCTCTACGGCACGACAGATACGTTTTTGCAGTGCTTCGGACTGAATGACATCAGCGACCTGCCGGAGCTGCCGGAGGCG
>JAEDOE010000168.1 GCA_016302095.1 Anaerovibrio sp.
GTCGTAGCCTGATGAATCGCATGGATAATATGGATGATATGGATAGCATAGATAGCGTAGGTAGCGTAGATAGCATAGATAGTGCAGATAATGTAGAAAATACGTATGCCGTAGTTGTGGTGGGGGCAGGCCCTGCCGGTATGATGGCAGCCATCAAGGCAGCGGAAAACGGTGCAGCTGTTACCCTTCTGGAGAAGATGCCCAGAGCTGGCAAGAAGATGCTGATTACCGGCAAGGGGCGCTGCAATATTACCAATGTGGCGGAAAAGCAGGAGCTGATTAAGAATATTCCCGGCAACGGCAAGTTTCTGCACAGCTGCCTGAAGGCCTATGACAATGAGGATGTGCAGCTTTTTTTTCAGGGGCTGGGCGTGCCTGTGAAGGTGGAGCGGGGCGGCAGGGTTTTTCCTGTCAGCGACAGGGCTGCTGACGTGGTGGATGCCATGGTGCTGCGGCTGCATGAGCTGGGCATCAGGCTGGTGACTGATGCCAGGGTGACGGGGCTTTTGCTGGAGGAGGGGGCCGAGGGCGAAGCTTGTGTCAAGGGCGTCAGGATGGCTGATGGCAGCCAGTATCACGGCAGGGCGGTGATTATCGCTACAGGGGGAGCTTCCTATCCGGGCACAGGCTCTACCGGGGACGGCTACCGCTGGGCGGAGGAGGCAGGTCACCATGTGGTGAAGCCCCTCCCGGCACTGGTACCCCTGGAAGTGGAAGATGACTGGGTGAAGGAGCTGCAGGGGCTGGCACTGCGGAATGTGCGTGCCACGCTCCTTGCCGATGGCAAAAAGGCCGGGGAGATGTTCGGGGAGATGCTGTTTACCCATTTCGGCGTCAGCGGCCCTATTATCCTGTCCCTGAGCCGTCAGGCGGCACAGCTACTGGAGGCTGGCAGCTTCCTGGAGCTGGAGATAGATTTGAAGCCTGCCCTGAGCCTTGAGCAGCTGGATGCACGGCTGGTGCGTGACTTTGAGAAGTATCAGCGCAAGGAAATCAAGAACGGCATGAAGGATTTGCTGCCGGGGCGGCTGATTGAGCCGGTGCTGGATGCGGCCTATCTTGAGCCAGAGCGGATGGTGAATACCGTCACCCGGGAGGAACGCCACAGGCTGGCGCAGGTTCTCAAGGGGCTCAGCATGGTGATTTCCGGCACCAGGCCGATTGCCGAGGCTATTGTCACGGCAGGCGGCGTGGATGTGAAGGAAATCAATCCCAAGACCATGGAGTCCAAGCTGGTAAAGGGGCTGTACTTTGCCGGTGAAGTAGCGGATGTGGACGGCTACACCGGCGGATTTAACCTGCAGGCGGCATTTTCCATGGGGGCGGCGGCAGGCTGCTGGAGCGTCTGGAACAGCTGATACAGTTACTGATATATATTTTTTATGTGGCAACATAAAAGGCATAAATGCACAATATACATAAAAATGAATGGGAGGCCTGTACATGGCTAACAGAGTGGTTGAAAAGATAAAAAAGGGATTGCGGGGAGAGCTGGTCATACCTGGGGATAAGTCCGTTTCCCATCGCAGCGTGATGTTTTCGGCACTGGGGGATACGCCGGTGCGCATTACCAATTTCCTGCCCTCGGCAGATTGCCTTTCTACGGTAGGGGTTATGCGCAGCCTGGGAGCAAAGGTGGAGATTGTCAGCCCTACGGAGCTGGTGGTGACAGGCAACGGCCTGCACGGACTGAAGGAGCCTGATACATTGCTGGATGCAGGCAACTCAGGCACTACCCTTCGCCTGATGATGGGCATGCTGGCACCGCAGGATTTCGTGTCTGTCTTTACTGGTGACAGCTCCCTGCACAAGCGTCCTATGGGCAGGGTAATCAAGCCTCTCAGCCGGATGGGGGCAAATATCGTGGGCAGGGCAGGCAATACCAAGCTGCCGATTACGGTAGTCCCTGCCGGCAAAAAATTGCAGGGCTTTATCTACGATATGCCGGTGGCCAGTGCCCAGGTGAAGTCGGCAATCCTTTTGGCAGGGCTTTTTGCTGAGGGAACTACTACGGTGGTGGAGCCCTATCAGTCCCGCAACCATACGGAGCTGATGCTGGAGTCCTTCGGGGTGAAGCTGGGGTATGAGGGCACGGCCATCAGTATTCAGGCCCAGGAAAGGCTGACTGCCCCGGAGGAAATCGTAGTGCCGGGGGATATCAGCTCCGCAGCCTTCTGGCTGGTGGCAGCTTCGGTGATTCCAGACAGTGAATTGCTGCTGAAGAACGTGGGCATCAATCCTACCCGTACCGGCATTCTTGATGTGCTGAATGATATGGGAGCGGATATCACTCTGACCAACGAGCGCAGCAGCGGCAGCGAGCCGGTGGCAGATATCCTGGTGCGTTCTGCCAGCCTGCATGGCACCAGCTTCGGGGCGGATATCATGCCGCGGCTGGTGGATGAGATTCCTGCTATTGCGGTGGCAGCCATGTTTGCTGAGGGAGAGACGGTGATTACAGGTGCCGGGGAGCTGCGTGTCAAGGAAACCGACCGCATTCAGGCCATCAGCGACCAGTTCAACAAGCTGTGCGACTGCATTACTGCCACGGAGGATGGGCTGATTATCCGGGGCGACAGCCAGAATGTATGGCAGCAGGGCACCTGCTTCAGCTATGATGACCATCGCATTGCCATGACGCTGGCTATTGCCGGTATGGCTGGCAATGGTGTGGAGATTGAGCAGCCTGACTGCGTGGCTATTTCCTATCCTTCCTTCTACGAGGAAATGGCAGGGCTGTATTAATTTTATGGGGGAGACTGAGAGAATATGAAAAATCTTGTAGTAGCGATAGATGGACCGGCAGGTGCCGGAAAAAGCACGGTGGCGCAGCTGGCAGCCAGGAAGCTGGGCTGTACCTATATAGACACCGGTGCTATGTACAGGGCGGTGGCATGGAAGACCTTGCAGAGAAAACAGCCTGTGACTGATGAGCTGATTTTGGATGTGGTGAAGGATGTTCATGTGGAATTGGCCTATGTGGAGGGCAAGACTACCGTCAGTGTGGATGGCACGGATGTTACCGGCGAAATCCGCACCCCGGAGGTAACGGCAATCGTTTCCCAGGTGGCTGCCCTGGGGCCTGTCCGCAGCAGGATGGTGGAGCTGCAGCGGCGCATGGCAGCCAAGGGCTCCGTGCTGATGGATGGCAGGGATATTGCCACCAGCGTGCTGCCTGATGCCAATGTGAAGATTTTCCTGACGGCCTCTATTGAAGAAAGGGCACGCCGCCGCTTCAAGGAAATGCAGGCAAAGGGCTATGATGTCAGCCTGGAGGAGCTGCAAAAGGATATTGCCGCCCGTGACAAGGCGGACAGCGAGCGGGAGATTTCCCCTTTGGTGCAGGCTCCTGATGCAGAGCTTCTTGATACCAGCCATATGGGGATTGATGAGGTTGTGCAGGCCATCATCGACCGCTGCCGCAGGGTATGATAGATGATGAGAGATAATAGATAACAGACAGGAAAAACAGGAGAAGGAAAAATGTTTTACAGATGCCTGAAGGTATTATTCCAGATTCTATTCGGTATTTTGTTCCGGCCTATCATCAAGGGAAAGGAAAATGTGCCTATGGAGGGCGGCATGATTATGGCTGCCAACCATCTCAGCAACTGGGACCCGCCTATGGCTGGCACCTATATGCCACGGCCGGTGGCGTACATGGCCAAGGAGGAGCTGTTCAGGCCCGCGCTTGCCGGAGCGGTTATCCGGGCGCTGTACGCCTTCCCTGTCAAGCGGGGGGCCGCTGACCGGGGTGCTATCAAGACGGCGTTAGGAATTTTGAAGCAGGGGCTGTGCCTGGGCGTTTTCCCGGAGGGAACCAGAAGCAGGACAGGCAAGCTGGGCAAGGCTGAGTCCGGGGTGGCATTGCTGGCGGCCATGGGCAAGGTGCCTGTGGTGCCAACGGCGATTATCGGCACCAACAGGATTT
>JAEDOE010000169.1 GCA_016302095.1 Anaerovibrio sp.
GGCATCCGCCGGATAAGGCTTCTGGATTGGCGGCGGCTCAAGGTGCTGCAGCTTCCTAGTATTCTGATTATTTTTTACCATGGCAGCCTCCTGCCACTGATGAAACAACGCCTTATCCATACAAGCCTCGCCCGCCTTCACACAAAATATTTTACGCCCGCAATCACGCATCAAAAGCCACATAAACTTACCTAAATTATCGAAAAATTTTCCGCATACCATTATAGCAAAAAATAAAAAAAATTACAAACAAATATGCTCCATGCAGGATAAAATTCCCACACGGAGCATAAAAACATCAATATCTCAAAATAACCTCAGACATGCTTTACCGGGAACTTCTTCCGCATCAGTACCCACAGCGGGCTGGCGATAAAGATGGAAGAATAGGAGCCGCTGGCAAAGCCCACCAGAAGCGCAAATGAGAAATCCTTGGTGGTATCGCCCCCAAAGAAATACAGGGCAAAGGTGGTGAACAGCACCGTGAACACGGTGTAAAGGGAACGGGTAAGAGTCTGATAGATGCTGCGGTTGGCCAGCTCGTTCAGATCGCCGCCCTTCCTGAAATGCAGCCGCTGATTCTCACGGATTCTGTCAAAGATAACGATGGTATCGTTGATGGAATAACCCACGATGGTCAGGACTGCCGCCACAAAGCTGGAATCCACCTGCTTCTGGGTAAAGGAGAAAACAATCAGCACCACCAGAATATCGTGAATCAGCGTCAAAATAGCCGAAACGCCGAAACGCCACTCAAAGCGGTAGGACACATACAGGATAATCAAAATCCAGGAAATCACCGTTGCCATCAGGGCATCAGTAATCAGCTCGCCGCCGATGGTGGCACCTACCTTTTCCTCCCGGAGCACCGTGTAGGCACCTACCTTGTCATTGAGGCTGGCCATGATTTCCTTGCGCTGATTTTCCTCCAAATCAATGGTACGGATCATCACATCCTGGGAGGACTCCACATTGCTTGCCTCACCGGAAAGCTGGATGGTAGCATTGTCCAGGTTGTACCCCTTCAGCACATCGCGGATTTCCGTCAGGGTGACCTGCCGCTCAAAGCGCATATCCATGATAGTACCGCCGGTAAAATCTATGCCGAAGTTAAACCCCTTGGTAAACATACAGAATAAGCCAAGCACAGTAATCGTCAGGGAAATCGCGAACCAAAGCTTGGAATACTTCATTATATCAAACCAGATTTTTGGCAGGTTCTGCTGCACCTTCATCTTAGCCAAAGTGCTTCACCTCTCCCTCTGTCTTAGGCCGCTTGTTGATGCCATAAATCCAAGGATTCTTGAAAATATTGGCTGCAATCAGGTTCTTGGTCATGAACTGGGTAAGGGTAATCGCCGTAAACATGGAAATCATGACGCCCAGCCCCAGGGTAATGGCAAAGCCCCTGATGCTGCCGGTGCCGAAGCAGAACAGCACGGCAGAAGCAATAATCGTGGTAATATTGGAGTCAAAAATCGTGGTAAAGGCACGGGAGAAGCCTGCATCCATGGACAGGCGCAACGTCTTGCCGCTGAGGTATTCCTCCTTGAAATGCTCGAAAATCAGCACGTTGGCATCTACCGCCATACCGATGGACAGGATGATACCTGCCACGCCCGGCAAAGTCAGGGTAGCATCCAAAAGCTTCAGTGAGAACAGCAGGATAATAACATACGCCATCAGGCTGATGTCAGCCACGATGCCGGACACACGATAGAACAGTGCCATGAACAGCACTACGGCACCCAGGCCTACAGTAAAGGCAAACACGGACTTATCCTTGGAATCCTGTCCCAGGGAAGGCCCCACGGTACGGGTTTCGATGATATTCACCTTGACCGGCAGGGAACCGCTGCGGAGCAGGATGGCCAGATTGTGGGCTTCCTCCAAGGTCTTGTTACCGGTGATTACCGCCTTGCCGCCGGTGATAGCCTCGTTGACGCGAGGGGCAGTCAGCACCTCACCGTCCAGGAGAATGGCAATGGTCCTGCCTACGTTCATGCTGGTCAGCTGGGCAAACTTCTCAGCCCCCTCAGGGCTGAATTCCAGGGCTACTACATTTTGTCCCTGCTGGTCGGTCTGCTCGCGGGCATCCTTCAGGTCAGTACCATTGAGAACGGTTTCCCCTTCCTCATTTTTGAATTCCAGCATGGCGGTCTTGCCGATTACCTGAATGGCCTTGTCCGGGTCCTTGATGCCCGGAAGCTCTACGATAATCCTGCGCTCACCCTGACGCTGCACGATAGGCTCTGCCAGGCCAAGCTCATTAACACGCTTCTCCATGATGCGCACTACCCGCTCCATGGCATCCTCATTCACCTGTGCCTCCGGCGTATCCTCCGCTTCCAGCACCACATGGGTACCGCCCTGCAGGTCCAGGCCCTGCCGGATAGAGGTTGCCAGAGGTGCTACAAAGGTGAAGAATACTGCAACGATGACTGCCACCGCTGCCAGAAGTTTCAACAAACTGTCTTTCCTCAACTACTTCAAGTCCTCTCATTATAAACTGTAAAATAGGGTAAATATGATAGTAAAATATAGATATTATATCTCATATACGGTTTTTTCCGTAAAAATATAATCCATAGGCTGGTCGTGCTCATCAACTGCAATATTGTCAAACAGCTGGCACTCATAGGCAACCGCCGCCCGGACAGCCCTGGCAGCCTGCCCCAGGAACCGGTCGTAATAGCCGCCCCCCATGCCGATGCGGTGCCCGGCACGGTCAAAGGCACTGCCCGGCACGATGACCAGATCAATAGCGGAAGGCTCCACAGGCACCACCTGCTCCGGCGGCAAGGTAGGAATATTGTACTCGCCTGCCACCAAATCAGCCATATCCTTTAGCTGCGCGGCACACATCAGCCCCTCCGCCTTGTCCAGCACATAGGGAATGGAAACAGCCTTGCCGGCAGCCAGTGCCGCCTCAAGAATTGCCTCCGTATGCACCTCGTTCTCCATGGAGATATAGCAGAAAATGGACTCCGCCTGCCGGAAAAGCTCCGCATGAACCAGCCTTTCTGCAATGGCGGCACTTTTCGCCTGCCGCTGCCCGGCAGTCATGCCGCGCCTTCTTGCCATTCCTTCCCTGCGCAGGAACTTCTTGTCACAAATCTCCATCCTGCCAACCTCTCAGCCAATAGTCTGCTTGGAATTGTAATTGTACTGATCCAGGAATTCCCGGCGGAACTGGCCAAAGCGGTTCTCCATAATCGCCTGCCGCATCTCCCTGGTGAACCGCTGCAAAAAGCGCAGGTTGTGCAGGGACAGCAGCCGGAGGCCGAAAATCTCGTTGGAGCGGATCAGATGCCGGATGTACGCCCTGCTGTAATTGCGGCAGGCATAGCAGTCGCAATCCTCCTCAATGGGACGGAAATCATGGGTGTATTCCGCATTTTTCATCACCATGCGCCCCTGCCAGGTCATGGCAGTGCCGTTTCTCGCCACACGGGTAGGGAATACGCAGTCAAACATGTCAATGCCGTGCATCACGCCCTCCACCAGGCAGTCAGGCGTGCCCACTCCCATCAGGTAGCGTGGCTTGTCCTTTGGCAGCTGCTCCACAGTATGGTCCAGCATCTCATACATCAAATCCTTGGGCTCTCCTACGCTGAGGCCGCCCACTGCATAGCCAGGGAAGTCCAGCTCCACCAGCTCCTGCACGCTCCGGGTACGCAAATCCTTGAACATGCCCCCCTGCACAATGCCAAACAAACCCTGATGAGGGCTGGTCATATACTCCTTGCAGCGCTTCGCCCAGCGGGTAGTACGCTCCGTGGAAGCCTTGGTATAGGCATAATCAGCCGGATAAGGAATACACTCATCAAAAGCCATGACAATATCAGAACCGATATCCATCTGCACCTGCATGGAC
>JAEDOE010000170.1 GCA_016302095.1 Anaerovibrio sp.
GGGCAGATTTTGCTGTTCATTGACGAGGTGCACACTGTTGTAGGTGCCGGAGCTACCGATGGCGCCATGGATGCCGGCAATCTCCTGAAGCCCATGATGGCAAGGGGGGAGCTGCGCTGCATTGGTGCTACTACCCTGAATGAGTACAGAAAGTACATCGAGAAGGACAGTGCATTGGAACGCCGCTTCCAGCCGGTCATGGTGGGGGAGCCTTCCGTGGAGGATACTATTTCCATCCTGCGGGGCTTGAAGGAGCGTTACGAGGTGCATCATGGCGTGCGCATCCGGGATGCGGCACTGGTATCGGCAGCTGTGCTGTCTGACAGGTATATTTCTGACCGTTTCCTGCCGGACAAGGCCATTGACCTGGTGGATGAGGCGGCGGCAAAGCTCCGCACGGAGATTGAGTCCATGCCGGGACCTCTTGACGAGGTGCGCCGCAAGATTCTCCAGCTGGAAATCGAGGAGCAGGCATTGCAGAAGGAAAATGATGCGGCAGGCCAGGAAAAGCTGGCGGAGATTCACAAGGAAAAGGAAGCATTGCAGAAGCAGCAGCAGGAGCTGCAGCAGCAGTGGGAGGCTGAGAAGCAGGCAATCCTCCGTGTCCGGGGCATCAAGAAGGAAATGGATGCGGTACGCAGCCAGATGGAGAGCGCGGAGCGTGACTATGACCTGAACAAGCTGTCGGAGCTGAAATACGGCAGGCTGCCGGAGCTGCAGAAAAAGCTGGAGGCAGAGGAAGCGGCTATTGCGGCAAAGTCTGCTGACAATCAGCTTCTGAAGGAGGAAGTTGGCGAGGAAGATATAGCCAGGGTGGTCAGCCGCTGGACAGGGATTCCTGTGGCCAAGATGCTGACCGGTGAAAGGGAAAAGCTTTTGCATCTTGAAGATGTGCTCCATGAGCGGGTGGTTGGCCAGGATGAGGCTGTCAAGGTGGTCAGCGAGGCGATTCTCCGTGCCCGTGCCGGTATCAAGGCACCGGAGCGGCCGATTGGTTCCTTTATCTTTTTGGGGCCTACCGGCGTGGGCAAGACGGAGCTGGCAAAGACACTGGCAGAGGCGCTCTTTGATGATGAGCGCAGCATGATCCGCATCGACATGAGCGAGTACATGGAGAAGCACTCTGTGGCAAGGCTGATTGGTGCGCCTCCGGGCTATGTGGGCTACGATGAGGGCGGCCAGCTGACCGAGGCAGTGCGCCGCCGCCCGTACAGCGTCATCCTGCTGGATGAGATTGAGAAGGCACATAGGGATGTGTTCAACGTGCTCTTGCAGATTCTGGATGATGGCAGGCTCACCGATGGCAAGGGCAGGGTAGTAAACTTCAAGAATACTGTCATCATCATGACTTCCAACCTGGGCTCCCATGAGATTCTCAGCAAGGAGTACGGTGAGGCGGAGCAGACCGTCAAGGAGATTTTGAAGGATTATTTCCGCCCTGAGTTTTTGAACCGGGTGGATGATATCGTGGTGTTCAAGGGGCTGGCAAAGGAGCAGGTGAAGAATATTGCCGCCCTGCTGCTGAGCCAGCTGAATCAGCGGCTTGAGAAGCAGATTAAGCTGCACCTGGTTTGGGATGATGCCGCCTTGCAGCTGCTGGCTGACCAGGGCTTTGATGCCGACTTTGGCGCCCGCCCGCTGCGCCGCCTTTTGAGCCACACAGTGGAAACGGAGCTCAGCAAGTCCATTATCCGGGGTGATGTCAGCGAGGGTGATACGGTTGCCATGAGCGTGGAGAATGGCAGGCTGCATTTTGCCAAGCAGTAAAGCCATGGTGTTGGCTGATGTACATGTCAGGCAACAAAAATCACATCTGGTACTTGAATTTTGTGTGAATATTTGCTATACTTTTACTCACGCAAGTGAATATGCGAAATGCTTTGATGGGGAGTAGTAGTGTTGGCTGAGTTTTCCAGAGAGCTGCCGGGTGGTGCGAGGCAGCAGGCAGGCCGATGTGAACTGGCCCCGGAGCAGCCCGCTGAAATGCCGCAGGAGATGATGGCGGTTATGGTAGGCGGTGCCGGGAACTGGCCGTTACAGCAGGAGGATATGCATGTATCCGTAATGAGTGCGCACAGATTTTGTGCGAAGATGAGTGGTACCACGGAGTTTTCGGGCTTCGTCTCTGTAAAAGGAGACGGAGCCTTTTTGTATGCCTTGTCTCCGAGGGTTAATATGGAGTTGGGCAGGAGCTGTCCTGCCGAGGATTAAAAGGAGAGATTTGTAATGGAAAATGTAAAGAAGTATCATGAGGGATATTTTATGCCGCCGACTATTGACCTGAGCTGGGCGTATAAGCAGCACCCGGATAAGGCACCTACCTGGTGCTCTGTTGACCTCCGGGATGGCAATCAGGCACTGATTATCCCTATGAGCCTGGATGAGAAGATTGAGTTCTTCAAGATGCTGGTGCAGGTTGGCTTCAAGGAGATCGAGGTGGGCTTTCCGGCTGCTTCTGAGACTGAATACATGTTCCTGCGCCGCCTGGTGGAGGAAGACCTGATTCCTGATGATGTGACCGTACAGGTACTGACTCAGGCACGGGAGCACATCATCAAGAAGACCTTTGAGGCACTGGAGGGTGTAAAGAACGCTATTGTCCATGTGTACAATTCCACCTCCCTGGCACAGCGCCAGCAGGTGTTCCGCAAGGACAAGGAGGAAATCAAGCAGATTGCCATCGATGGGGCAAAGCTTCTGAAGAAGCTGACGGAGGAAGCCGGAGCTAACTACCGCTTTGAGTATTCTCCGGAGAGCTTTACCGGCACCGAGCCTGAGTATGCCCTGGAGGTGTGCAATGCCGTGCTGGATGTATGGCAGCCGACACCTGACCGCAAGGCGATTATTAATATCCCTGTAACGGTGGAAATGTCCATGCCGCATATTTATGCTATGCAGGTGGCGTATATTTCCAACAATCTGAAATATCGCGATGCTGTGGAGCTGTCCCTGCATCCGCATAATGACCGTGGCTGCGGCGTGGCTGATTCAGAGCTGGGGCTTTTGGCTGGGGCAGACCGCATCGAGGGCACTCTCTTTGGCAATGGCGAGCGTACCGGCAACGCGGATATTGTTACCATTGCCATGAATATGTATGTGCTGGGGGTAGATCCTGGACTGGATTTCAGCAATCTGCCTGACCTGGTTGACCTCTATGAGAAGGTTACCAGGATGCATGTCCATGAGCGCCAGCCTTATGCAGGTGCATTGGTGTTTGCGGCCTTCTCCGGCTCCCATCAGGATGCTATTGCCAAGGGCATGAAGTGGCGTGAGGAGCAGGACCCTGACCATTGGACTGTGCCGTATCTGCCGATTGACCCTCATGATGTAGGCCGTGAGTATGAGGCTGATGTTATCCGCATTAACAGCCAGTCCGGCAAGGGCGGCGTTGCTTATATCATGGAGCAGAAATATGGCATTTCCATGCCGAAGAAGATGCGTGAGGACTTTGGCTACTGCGTCAAGGGCGTGTCTGACCACAAGCACAAGGAGCTGCTGGGGGATGAAATCTATCAGATTTTCCAGGATGAGTATGTGAATGTCAGCGAGCCGTACAAGCTGATTGACTTCAGCCTGAAAAAAGAGGTGGATGGCACCCGTACCGGCTATGTGGAGCTGGAAATTAACGGTAAGCCTACTGTCTTTAAGGCAAAGGGCAACGGTCGCCTGGATGCCATCAGCAATGCCATTCAGGAAAATACCGATGTGCGCTACAGCAACCTCATTTACAGTGAGCATGCCCTGGAAATCGGCTCTACTTCCCGTGCCATGGCATACATCGGCGTGACTGCCCCGGATGGGACTATCACCTGGGGTGCCGGGATGGATACGGATGTTATGTCTGCTTCGGTTATGGCGCTGTTCAGTGCTAT
>JAEDOE010000171.1 GCA_016302095.1 Anaerovibrio sp.
CCCCGTGCCTGCCAGCAATAAAGTCATCCACCATGCCGCTGCCCAGAGGCCCCGGACGGTAGAGTGCCACCAGGGGAATCAAATCAGTAAAGCCCTCCGGCTTCAAGTCACGCATAATCCGCGTCATCCCGGCAGACTCCATCTGGAACACCGCCCCGGTGCCTCCGTCGCACAGCATCCGGCAGGTCTTTTCGTCCGTATGGGGCAGCCGCCGCAAATCAACATCAATGCCGTGATTTTGCTTAATGTTTTTCACCGCATCATCAAGGACAGTCAAAGTACGCAGCCCCAGAAAGTCCATCTTCAAAAGCCCCAGTTCCTCCACCAGGTCCTTTTCAAACTGGGTGACCAGCGCACCATCAGCAATCATGATGGGCATGTAATCGGTGATGGGGTTCCTGGCAATCACGATGCCTGCCGCATGCTTGCCGCAGTTCCTGCGGAGCCCTTCCACCCGCTTTGCCATGTCCACCAGCCGCTGTACGCTGACATCCTCCTCATACAGCTTGCGAAACTCGTCCACGCTGTCCAGGGTTGCCTGCAAAGTCACCTTGGGGCCACTGGGAATCAGCTTGGACACCCTGTCCCCCTCGGCATAGGACATGCCCATGGCCCTTGCCACATCCCGGACGGCATTCTTTGCCTTGAGGGTGCCAAAGGTAATAATCTGGCTTACATGATCCTCCCCATAACGCTGCTTCACATAATCAATGACTTCCTCCCGGCGCACATAGCAGAAATCTATATCGATATCCGGCATGGTAACACGCTCCGGGTTCAGGAAGCGCTCAAAGAGCAGGTCATACTGCAACGGGTCCAGATCCGTAATCCCCAGGGCATAAGCCACGATGCTGCCGGCGGCGGAGCCTCGCCCCGGCCCTACCGGTATATTGACGCTCCTGGCGTAGTTGATAAAATCCCACACAATCAGGAAGTAGCTGTCAAAGCCCATGCTGTGGATAACCCCCAGCTCATAGTCCAGCCTCTCCTGCACCTCCTGAGTGATAGTTTCATAGCGTTCCGGCAGGTACTTCTCGCAGAGCTGCCTGAGATACGCCTCATCCGTCAGCCCGTCCGGCAGGGGGAAATTCGGCAGATGGCGGTGCTCGAAGTCGAACTCCACATGGCACCGTTCTGCAATCTTCACCGTATTGGACAATGCCTCCGGGTACTCCCGGAACAGCCCCTGCATTTCCTCCGGCGTCTTCAGGTAAAAATCATCGCTGGCAAACCGCATCCTGCCAGGGTCATCCAATGTCCTGCCAGTCTGGATGCACAGCAGGATTTCGTGAAATTCGCTGTCCTCACGCTTCAGGTAATGGGCGTCATTGGTAGCCACCAGCCCCAGCTGGTACTTTTTCGCCAGCTCCAAAAGCCCTGCCATGGCCTTTTTTTCCTCCGGCATGCCGTGATTTTGCAGCTCAATAAAAAAATTCTCCCTGCCAAAAATCTCCAGATACTCCTGCAGCGCCTTTTCCGCCCGGAACATATCCCCCCGGATAATCCATGCCGGCACCTCCCCGGCAATGCAGGCACTGAGGCAGATGAGCCCCTTGCTGTATTTTCTCAAGAGCTCCTTGTCCACCCTGGGCTTATAATACATACCCTCGGTATTGGCCCTGGACACCAGCTGTACCAGATTTCTATATCCCTCATTGTTTTCCGCCAGCAAAATCAGGTGGTAGTACCTCGTGCCATCCACCTCGTACTGCTCATGGCGGTCCCGGGGTGCCACATACACCTCGCAGCCAATGACCGGGTTAATCCCCTCCCCCTTACAGGCCTTATAAAACTCCATGATGCCGAACATATTGCCATGGTCCGTAATGGCTATATGCTCCATGCCCAGCTCCTTCACACGGGCAATCAGCGGCTTGATGCGGTTTGCCCCATCCAGCAGGCTGTATTCAGTATGAACATGCAAATGCGCAAAAGGAACCGAACCTGTCATTATTGTTATCCTCCTACCAAAATAAAAACCAAAATCCTGCTATGCCCCTAAAGGATGCCCTTGTCCATCTCCCGGAACAGCTTCTGCAGCTCCTGATTGCCCAGCATGCTCTGGGGATAATACATATCCTTGCCCAGTATATCACGCCAGATAGCCCCATCCTCCGGCTCAAACTCCCGGCAAAAGGCCTCCACTGCCTTGTCCGTCTGCACAGTCTGCACTATTTCAGGCACATTCCCGGCTTCCCCGCCTGGGAGGTGCCTGCCCCCGGCAGCTCCTCCTGTGCCCTTTTTCGCCAGCTTCACCGGCTGATAGAGCAGCATTGCCTTGTACATGGGCACTGCCAGCTTCAGCTCCATGCCTGAGGGAAGGTTCTGCCTGATGGCATACCACAGGCTGATGCCCTCGTAGCTCATATTGCCAAAATACCAGACCCGGTGCTTGTACCACTCCCTGCCAATCTGATAAGGCAGCTGAAAGAGGTTGCCTGCCAGCTTCCAGCCTGCGCCATAAATCACCGAGGCAAACCGCGTCCTGTTCAGCACAGGATAAAGGCCGTAATAGGCCTCCTTGGTCTCCACGGCAAAGTGCTGGCACACTCCCCCATGGGGCTGCTTGCCGCACTGCACCGCCAGCATCAGCGGATCCGGCTGGGCCACGATGTTCAGCTGCTCCATGGAAATCCCCAGCCGCTCCAACAGCTCCGGGTACTCCGTCAGCACCGTATCATCGTGGAAAATCTCATAGGAACGCTCCTGCAAAGAAGCCCTTTCAGGCTCCTTGCCGCTCATCAGGTAATCGCTCAGGAGCTTGATGTAATGAAAATCCCGCTCCCAGGCCGTGATGGGCTGATTGTAATACCAGCTGTAGGTCAGCCTGCCGCTGAGGCGCTGGTCCCTCACCATGCCCTGTATCATGGCACGGTTTTCCTCATTCCTGCGCCCCACCGTCTGGCGGAACTGCCTGCCCAGCTCGTTGTAGTCGCTGTCCGGCACATTGCCTGCAATCATCTGCCTGGCCTTCTGCAGCGTCATGGCTGCCTGCATCAGCTTGTCGTAGGACACGCCGGGACAGTTCTTCTCCATCTCGTCCAGCAGTATATCCTTCAGGCGGCTGCCCTTCAGATTCCTGCGCACCGCCTCTATTTCTTCCAATTTCTTGTTTTCCATAGCAAATCAGTCCATTATTTCTGCTAAAGACCGCACCTTGGCGACAATATCCTCCGCGCCGGTAATCTCCGACACCACGCATACCGTATCTGCACCGGCTTCCCTGACAAGGTGCAGGTTGTGCTCCTTGATGCCGCCGATGGCCACGAAGGGCAGCACCGAATGCTTTCTGGCATACTGCACATATTCCAGCCCCACAGGCACAGCCGTCTTCTTGGTCTGGGTGGCATAGACAGGCCCTGTGCCGATGTAGTCTATCACTCCTGCCAGCCGATTGGCATCCTGCAGCTGCTCCGGCCCGTGGGTGGACCAGCCGATTACCTTGTCAGGGCCCAGCAGCTCCCTGACCGCCCGGGGCGGCAAATCATCCTGGCCGATATGCACCCCATCAGCATCCACCGCCATAGCCAGATCCACAAAATCATCTATCAAAAAAGCAGCCCCGTATTTTCTGGTCAGCTCCCTCAGCTGTAAGCATTCATTGTAGCGTGCCAGTCCGCTCTTTTCCTTTTCCCGGTACTGCACAAAGCGGATACCTGCCTGCAGCATGGCTTCCACCACTTCCAGGTTGCTCCGCCCGGCAGACATGCCCTCTGCCGTAATGCCATAAATAGGAAAACTCTTAAAGCACCTCATGGCCTCCTGCCTGTTCATCCAATCACTCCTATCCAGCAAAATTACGTTAAACTAAATTATACCACAAATATCCGGCAACTTATACCAATAATGGAAA
>JAEDOE010000004.1 GCA_016302095.1 Anaerovibrio sp.
AAGTCATACCACGGCATGATGGAAAAGCACGTTATCCCTGCTTTCGGCGATGTGCCATTGAAGAAAGTAAACGCCCGGATGCTCCAGCGTTTTGTGAATGACAAGGCCGGGGAGCTGAAGCGTTCTTCACTCAAAAAACTGGCTTCGATATTGAAGGCTGCATTTTCCTATATGGTAAATCCGTGCGGGTTTATCGAATACAACCCGGCAGACAGTATCCGCCTGCCCCGTGAGCTGGATGAACCGCCCCAGACTGTCCGCGTGTTTACGCCGGGAGAGCTGAAAACGATTGAGGAGCATTTTCCGCCCGGCCATCACTACTATCTTGCTATCCACATCTGCCTGTATACCGGGCTTAGGATTGGCGAGGCACTAGGGCTGAGATGGCAGGACATTGACTTGAAATCAGGACAGCTGTCTGTATGCGGTACCATGACGGAGAGCGGTGTCTGGCAGGCCATGCCCAAAACAAAAAGGAGCTTCCGCACCATTCCTTTTGGTGAGAAGCTCCACAAATTGCTCAAGCAGGAGAGAAAACGGCAGGCCGGGGCAAGTCTGACATTCGCTTATGGCACATACAATGCTGACGGCTATGTATGTGTCAGGCCGGACAGCGGCAGGCGCGTCAGCACATCAGACCTCCGCTATTTCAACGATTGGTGCAAAACCACCTTTGGCCACGGCTCCACCCATTCCCTGCGCCACACTCATGCGACGATGCTGCTTGAAGCTGGTGAGTCACTTGAGTCCGTGTCAAAAAGACTGGGGCACAGCAGCATAGTGACCACATCTAAATATTATTCACATATCACTGAAAAAGGCAATAGCCAGATGAAAAATACCCTGGACAACCTATTTCCTGCAAAATGCGAATAAACAAGAAAATAACAATAAAACTTATCGGATGTATGAACGTTTGTTTTTGCGCTGTGCAAAAATCAAATTTCCCATGTAGCAAATGTTGCAAAAGTGTTGATATACATGGGATTTACAAATTCTTTATAGTTATCGGACCTAATAACCTGCAATAGCTTAGGGTAACATGCAATAACTTGTCTATGCCCTATTTTACTGGTTTTCTCATGTCGGTGTGCTGATTAGTTGATGTATATATGTTGAGCTAAAAACGTGCTTGCAAAAAAATTCTTTGGGAAAATTTTTGCAAGTTTTTTGTTGCCCGCCACTTTTGCAAGAACTAATCGGATGTATAACTTTTGCAAAACAACAAAAACAGCAGTCTCATGGCATGGTTAGATGAACATCAGCAGTCAGACCATGTTTAACGCGATCGCGTTCTTCAGCACGTTTAGCGTCATTCCATTGTTCCAAGTCGTGCACCAGATAACCTGTGATGCGCCTGATGCGCTGAAATGGTATAACCTGCAATTCATAATCAAGAACGGCCCGGCCATCCGCATCTGTGCCTATAATTAGCTTTCGCAGCTTAGTGCCGCCATGTTCATTAGTCAGCAACGCAATATATGCCAGCACTTCAGCTTTCGAGATATGCGGAACATTACGGATTGTGACGTCAACGCCGTTAATCAGCATGATTATAGCCCCCTTCCTGTAGTTTTTAGACATTCATCGCCTGTGGCTGTGGTATGGGGCAAATTTCCAGCAATACATCTTCTATGCGATTTATTTCGCCAGGGCAGATATTATGTTTTACCGCCTCGTTTTGAAACTTGCAGAACACCTCATATAAACGCCACCATTCCAGGGATGTCATATTACTCATAGATAACATTCGCATCGAAATAACCATTACAGCTGCCGTTCGGTATGTATTCGTTGCTAGTATACTGCCACATCATGCCCTTCAAATCGTCAGACGGGCCCCACTGGGCATTCCATACGGCACAGCCAAGGCTACGCCAGTCTATATATGTCTCAAGCCACGAGTAGGACGCATACACGCCGCAATCAAGCTGGATGTTATCCAAAAAAGCGCGGCACATGGCTGTAATCTCAGCAGGGTCAAACGCAAAGCCATGCCGTGCTTTGTAAGCATCTGCATCCTCCATGTCAAACCAAACTGGAAGTTCCAGCAGAACACCTGCATCCGCAATAACCTGGCGGCAGTGCTCGGCTTCTTCTACAGCCTGTTCTACATTCAGCGCATAGCTATAGTGATATGCACCTACCAGCAAGCCTGCTGCATGTGCCCCTGCTACATTTGCGATGAATTTATCATCCACGCCATGCCTGCCATAAGTGCAGCGCACAATTGCAAACTTATATCCTGCTGCTGCCACTGCCTCCCAATTTACTACGCCGTTAGCATAGCTTACATCAATGCCTTTCATGTCGAAAACCTCCTATTTTTCATTGTTATAGTTGTTATACTTCGTGCTGGCCAGCTTGTAGCCGGTGATTACGCCACCCAGGGAACCAGCTATGGTACATGCAAGATTGTCGCTGTACCCAGTGACGATGCACATTACCAATGCTACACCCAGGAAAATGCAGCATATTACATTCATGGACAGAAAATTACTCATTTTGCCGCTCCTTTCCTGCGTGCAAAGGCAGGCCGTCTGTTATAGCTTCCAGCCTGTCTATGCGGTGCTGATTGCTTTTGGAACGAGATTCCACAGCCACCACCCTCAGATGCAGCTCATTGTGCTTGTCCCTGATGTCGTCTACAGCATTAGCCAGCCTTTCTATAGACTTCTGCAGTGAATCAATCGCCCCTCGCAACGGCTTAATCACGATAAAATTGAATCCGGTACAGGCAACAGTAAGAATAGCAGCCAGCTCCCCCACTTCATGCAAGACCATAGTGTACCCCTCCTTTATCCATCTGAAAATGTATTGATGCCAAATGCAAGCCATATCCGCATAGCCATATCTGCCCGAAGCCACGGCACATCTGCCCGGACTACGCGCGCACGCCATGATGACAGGACTGCTTCAACCCTCTCGTAGCTGATTTGCCCGCTTTTGTAATCCTTCACGAATCGCTTTATCATTCTTTTGCTTCTTTTGACATACTGCTTGCGCAGCAGCTTCCTGTGTGCAAATATTCTATATCCCAGAAAATCAACGCCCTGGGTTATGGGAAAAATCGCCGTCTTTGGATTAAGCTTCAGGTGCAGCCACCTGCTTAAAAACGATTCTATGATTTTCCATAATCGATGCAGATACTGCTTGTCATCTGACAAAATCACAAAATCATCCATATATCTCGCATAACGTTTTACATGCAGTTTCTCTTTTACAAATACATCCAACTCATGCAGATATATATTGGCAAACAGCTGGCTTGTAAGGTTGCCAACAGGTATGCCAGTTTTGCCCTCCGTGCTATTCAGCACCTTGTCGACCAGCCAGCGCGTTTCCCGGCAACGTATTTTCTTGAATATAAGTCCTCTGAGTATGCTCTTGTCTATGGACTGAAAATATTTGCTGACATCGCATTTTAGCACATACGACTTAGCACCATACATTCTATACATTTCTTTGATATATGCCGAAACCTTATCAACTCCTTTATCAACGCCTTTATTGATCCGGCAGGCATAGGACGTATCGATAAACCGCTTATCGAATATGGGTTCAATCACATTGCACAGTGCGTGATGCACGATGCGGTCGCGGAACGGTGCTGCCTTGATCAGCCGGGTCTTGGGGTCGTAAACATAGAACTCCTTATACTTGCCAGGCTGATATGTTTTGTTGATTAATTCTATTTGCAATTCACGCAGATTATCCTCCAGTTTTTCGGCGAACTGCAAGACAGTTTCCCTTGCCCGCTTGTTGGCGGCAGCCTGCTTGTACGCATGATACAGATTTTCATAGCTATATACCTGCGAAAACAAATTGTTAAACGTTTTCATGAAGTGATTAATATTAACGCATCGACTATTCAGCATATCGACCTACTAAGCCGATGCGTTATCCTCCTATTTCTCCTGCTGCAAAACCACAGCATTTTTAGCTGCAGCTTGCAGCAAGAAGGGTCTGGCCTCCTTTGTCGTCTATGTACTATTCCGCCACCCATTAGGTGCCGGACTCTTCACTATTAGACAGAGCAGCGCGGAACCCGATGTTGTTGTTCCAATTCGACGGCGCATTATTCAGGTTCAGAGCAAAACCAGCACGGCCATTCGCGCCATTGTCCCAGTTCGCGCCACGTATCGCAGCACGGACACGCATCCAGGCCAGCCCCTTTTATTTGTTACCGTGCACCTGGTTAGCTTTCGCCCAGCCGCCAATCATGCGGCCTATTTCATCCAGGCGCGAGGTCCAAATCTCATATTTCTTGAAATTTATATACTGCATCTTGTGGGCCATACGCACGAAAGAGCGAATTATATCCAGCTGTGTATCCAGTTCCTGTATGGTGGTTTTCTTGTAGTATTTCTTATTGCAGATAATAATCAGCCTTAGCAGCTCATACATAGCTGTTTTTGTATCACCTGCCAGACCATATTTTTCAGACCTTGGATATTGCCGCAGGGCAGTAAATGCGTAAACAATCATATCTTCACATTTTTGCTTGATTTTTAGTTCTTCCATCAATGCGTATAGCCTCCATTTTATCCTAAGCCAGGCTATCGCCTGGCTGTCAGATTTTCAGGTATCAGATTACAGATTTTCCAATGACAAAGCAGCGCGGAACCCGATGTTGTCGTTCCAATCCGACGGCGCATCATTCAGGCTCAGAGCAAAACCAGCACGGCCATTCGCGCCAAGGACCCAGCTCGCGCCACGTACCGCAGCACGGACACCATGATTCCTAATCCAGAAGCCATCTTTGTACTCATTCGTCTGGGCGTTGCCGGAGAAAGGAAGCGCCATGCAGGCTAAGTCATTCTCGGTGCGCATGGTTGTCAAATATCCCTGCTGATATGCGTCATTTGCAGGACTTGCATTGCTGAGCTGTGCAGACAACTTGGCTACAGCGGTACCTTTGGCATGTAACACTGCAGTACTGCCGTTGATACCGCGCTCAACGGTCAGGGTATTTGATACCACGGCAGTTACCTTCATCTGCTCATTGCCGGCCTGCAAGGTGTCACCTACTGCAAAGCCGTTATTGCCTGGGCCGTTTACCAGATCAGTGTAAACGATAGCAGTTGCAGATGCGCTCAAGCCGTCGCTATTGGCAATAGTTGCCGTAGCTCCGCCCGGCGTAATGCAGTATTTCGTGAGCTGATGAACAACTGTATTATCTGCATGTATAGCCGCAGTTGTGGACAGCTGCCCGCGCACGCAGCTGCTCAGTACAGCTTTGCCATTCCCCTGATAATCAATAGCACCGTATGAGATGATTTCATTCTCAATCTGGATGATGCCGGAGCTTGGCCAATTTTCACCGTACTCCATAGAATCCAGCGTGATAGTCGTGTCCTTGGCAGTGATGCCGTCACTGTCGTTGATGCGGGAGCGCTTTTTGTGGGTATATACGCCATCGGTAATGGTGAAATCCATCCACTCCCATACATTTCCTACGATGTCAAAAACGCCGTCTGCGCTGCCGTTGTGGCTCCATGATACAGGGCCGGTTCCAGTAAGGGTACGGCCTGACTGGGTAGGGTCGGCAACAGCAGATTTCTCCCATGTATTTGCATCGCGAATATCATGGCCGTAGTTGTTATTGCCACGGATGTCATGGCCGAGAAGCTTGGTCAGGTAGCATACAGTTGCCCACTCCTTCATGGTCACCAGATGACAGGCTACACCGTTGATTTTGCGATTGGCACATGCCTGAATGGCGTTAGGCTGGGTGATATGCGTCCACGGCACCTTGCCCGGCTGGGAGACTGCTACGGCATCAGCGCTGTCTGCTGCTACAGTTGGATTATCGCCGATGCCTCTGGCAAAAGGCGTGGCCGACTTATGGCTGCACTGATACTTGTCGATGAAAAATCCGCCCAAATTCAAGTCAGAAGCCGGGAACTTGCCGTTTTCAAAAGAGCCTGCCGGAATGGTGAACTTAGGGATAAACACCATCTGGCTGATAGAGCCATCATCTGCCACGAAATCAACGGTGCGCGTCTGTGCGTTAATGCGCTGGCTCAGGGCTGCCAGGGAAAGCTTGGAAATGTTAGTCATCTTATTTTTCCTCCTCAGGTAACGCGAAAATAGTGATTACGGCATCATTCAGGTCAGGCGGAACTGCAACGCTCCTGGTCTTCTCCATGCCATTTTCATCAGTGCCATCATAAACCTGCCTGTATGTGCACTCAGGAATTTCTGCCATGAACAGCAGCCATTCGTGGGTGCCGTGCTCCATAGAATACGTGCCATCTGCATCAACGAATACGCGGACTGTCTCACCCTGGTGCCGGGAAAAATCAAAGTCTTTTGCCGCTGCCTTCACGCCAGCTTTAAAGTTGAAACTGTCAACATGCAGCACGGAAGCATTATCATCATCTACGGAAAAATGTGCATTGCGCCCATCTGGATTCAAAAACTTGAACATATATACTCCACTCCTTCATTAATGCGTAATCTGGTAACGGCCTGTCCCGGTAAATCCGCCGGAGTTGTAAATCGTGAAGCTGTTGGAGGCCTTATCTACATATACATCCCCCAGGTCTCCGCCAGTGTTCTGGCTTGGCGTGATGTTGACGCTGTAGTTTGTGCTGCCGATATTGTGGGCAATCGTCACCCCGGAGGTGCTGGCGAATTTGAAATCTGCCATAGCCGTCACCTTTTCCACCGCCCGGAACCGGGCATCAATGCTGCCAGCGCTCCCGGCTGCAGCCGCTACTGCCGCGTTCAGGCTGTCAGTCTGCTTCTTCAGGTACTGAGTGCGGTTCGCCAGCTGGCGGGGCGCGGTATTGACAGGTCCATCTGGCCCGCCCAGTGCAGGCGTGGTGGTTTCAATCTGAAAAATACCGGTCTCCCAGGTAGCTGATTCATTAAGATTTGCCATTTTTCTTCTCTCCTTTTATAAGTAAATTTCCCAGTAGCCGGTAATCTGCAAGTCTGCCTCCTTGCCTATCACGGACTTCCTGACCCTGCGTGAGAACATCGTATTATCGGCGAAGAACAATCCAAGCTCACGGATGTTCACGCCGTTAGCATTCGATGTGCCGATTACAAAGTTGAATCTTACTTTCGCAGTGCTGTATTCCACGGATTTGACCGGGATGTAGACCGGCGAAGTAAGCCCGGTGTCGCCATCTGCTGACGGGCTTGAACCTGTGCCGACTCCTATGCGGTTAATGCATCCGTTATAGCCGCCGCCCAGCAGCCTGGCCAGCTTGGTGCGCCCGGCTGTAACTATCAGGTTGTGGTCACGCTCAATCTCCTGCAGAATACCATTCCTGTAGATTTTCAGCTCCACAGCACCGCGCATGACGTCCAGGCACTCCTTTTCCTGCATAATCATATTTTTATCCCTCCTATACTGCATACTTGTACTGGCAAAAGGTCTCTCCGCTCCGCTTGTACCTGACAGAGCCATCAAAGAACCTTTTTCCGTCATAATGCACATCAGTATTTCTGAGCAGGCAGTGAAAAACTGCCCCATCAAAACTATAGTTGCCATCATAATGAACAATGGTGCCGCCATCAAAGTCCCAAATGCCATCAAACCAGCGGCCTTCAGTTATGATAATTTCGCTGCCTTCAGCCGGTCCGGCATCATCGCCAAACGTGCTCCTGCCGTCAAAAAGATTGCTACCGGCAAAAACATTCCCATGCTTCAGCTTTTCCTGCATGGCTGCCGATGCGCCCCAGGCGACATTTTCAACCGCATCACCATCGAAACAGCTACCGCCTGCAAACGCTGCCGCTCCATCAAACAGCATTTTCGCCATTCTTTCTGAACATATCAGCGATGTGCTTTCAACAGCATTTTCCTTGGCGGCAGTTTTCTCTGCAATCGGTGCAAAGCTGAAGTATGTTTCGACTGCATCCGCCGCATCTTCATCAGCTTCAAATCTCACGGCAGGCGATGGCACATCGAAATCCCAGCTGCCGCTAAACATTTTTTTGCCATCCAGGCAATCAGGCTGCATAACCTGATCCGTACCGGCAGGCAAGCCGTCAAAGAACCTTTCGCTGCCGAAATTATATGTGCCGCTGAATGTTTCTGCCCTGCCGAATTTCCAGCCTCCATTAAAGCACCACAGCCTATGCATAGGATAGTTTTCCCTGTCTCCGGCAGTGATAGCCATAGCATCAGCTTCGTTTATATCTGCTGTTTCTGAGGCTATTATACAGGCATCTGCGCACAGGCTTGCATCGTCCAGGTCATTTTGGCCGTATAGCCAGCTGCCATCAAGCAGCCTGCCAGCTCCTGCAAAGTCCAGCACTGTCTCACACTTATCTGATATGCTCAGCTGTGGGGCAAATACAGCAAAATGGTCTGGTTCAAGGGCATTGAAGAATATTTTGCTGCTGTCGCTGCTCATGGCAAAATTCCAGCTTCCATCAAAGAAGCCATCCATGAACAGCCGTGGCAGTCTTGTTTTGTCCTCGGCCCCCTCAGCTATGCCATCAAAAAGCCAATGCCCATCAAGGAACCTGCCACCATCAGCAGGAGCAGGCCTTGGGAAATTCCAGGAGCCATCAAAGCATCGCATCAGCCACGGATAACGTTCCAGTGCGTTGTGGCCAACATCCACGGAGCTGCCCTCGCCCATCTTCTCTGCATCTTCAAGATGCAGCAGAAACTCAATTTTCTCCAGCCAGGAGCGGGTGTTTTTTACGCTTTCTATCGCCCGGCGCATCCTGTCCAGGATGGCCTTATCGGTGGTAACATCTTCTGTTACCACTTTGAAATAATAGGGCTGTCCGCCATATTCATACCACTCCTGTACCTTGGACGTATCAAATGCCGCAGATACAACTTTTTCGATAGCTGCCGGGGTGCCTTTTATGCGATGCCAGGCAATAGACTCCTTGATTAGCCGCCTTTTGGTGTCAATATCCATTCCCAGCGGTTCATAGAAATCCACATGCCACTGCCATGCCAGCAAATCAATAACCGCCTCGGGCAGTATGTCAATCCTCGGAATGTGCATCGTCTCTACGGCAGCCTGAGTGACGGCTTGCAGTTCTGCATCTAACGCCTGGGCCGCCGCCGCCACCTTTTTGTCTGCCAGTATGCTGTCAGGCAAAATATCCATCAGGCTCAGGCTCTGCAAATCCTTAATCATCTTCTAATCCCTCAAACCTTGCCGTCTTGCTCCTAAGCACCGCCACCTGCGGCCTGCGTATTTCAGCGTGTGCAGGCTTGCGTATTTCCGCCCGCTTTACCCCGGCGCTACGCAGCCGGTAATACAGCTCAGTAGGATTAATATCACGCCCCAGCCGCTGGCACTGCCATTTGACAAAATCGTCTATGGCAGCTTCGGCAGATGCCTGTATAGACACCGCCTCTGCCGCATCGGCGCGGTCAATCCAGTAGGACAAATCAATATCGTACTCCACCGCTGTCGGTGCTGAGACAGTGACCTTGTCCGTAAGGGGGCGTATATCGCGGGCACTGAGTATTTCGCTGACCTGCCTCAGCGTTTCGGCATCCGGGAGCTTGCCACCCTGCAAGAGAGGCATGACAGCAACCTCCCCAGGGGCGGGACTGTCAACAGCAATGTCAATTATCAGGGGATTTGCCCTTTTGGCATGATACTCATAACTGCCAGAAGGGCCTGCCGTGGAAAACTTCTCCGGAGCTTCCTGGATGCGCAGCCTGTAGGCATCATCAGTCTCCCTGTCGCTGCCCCCTGCGCTTCTTGTCGTATTGGTCACGCCGGAGATAAACGGCACAGGATCTGCCATGTGCACCAGCTCACCGGGAGCGTAATCATTGCCAGCTGCCCCTGTTTCAGTGCATGCGGCAGTTGCTGCAACGCTGATAACCCCCGGGGCAATAACTGCCATTTCATCAGTAGCGAACATGACTCCGTCCCCTGCCGTTGCCCTGGTTCCAGCCGGAATAACAGTAGCCGTATCCCGGACTTTATCCAGCGAAAACAGCAGGGTGACTGTGGCGGCAGTTGCTTCCAGCCTGTCCGTTCCCACCAGCACGCCGATGTGCTCCAGATTATCCCCCGTGGCGTATGCCAGGAGCCCCTGCTTCGCACATTCGTCTATCAATATGCGCTGCTGCACCATGATGGCCTCAACCGCCCTCAGGAACAGCCGCAGGGGATCTGCCCGGGCCAGCTTGCGCCCCAGCAGTGCCTCAGCCGTTGTTATAATCTGCAAGTCTACAGCTTCAGGATTTGATGCTGCAAAAGTAATATCTGGCAGTTTTTTAAGTTCCATCGATCTTTATCCTCACTTTCGGCACTAAATTTCCTTCCATTTCCTCGCCTTCATAATCCACGGAAACCACTTTTGCCCTTGGCTCATAGCGATGTATGGATGATACAATATCGGCAGTCATGGCAGCCTGGGCTGCGGAAATAGGCAGGTCCAGCACTTCGGGATTAATCCCCAGTTCCCTGTCCATGGGCACTGTCTTTTTGTATGTAGTCAGGATTGTGCGCACGTTTTGGATGATTTCCTCCAGCTGGCTGGCAGGGGCAAAATTAATATCACCATTTTTTGCTGTTATATCTATGCCTTGCATGATCACGCCTCCTAATTGAAGCCGGGAATGTACTCTTTGAGGGTAACGTCTATCTGTGAGGTGATAATCCTGCCGTTATTGTCAACTATATCCACAGTTTCACTCACACTATCCACAACCCACAGGTTTTCTCCTATGGTCTTATTGCACAGGACGAAATAATTCGCCTCGCCTTTTTCGCAGATTTCCCTGATTTTCTGGGTCTCTTCCTGGGGATTGACGCCCCAGGCAATGGAGAACTGCATTGTGAAGCTCAGCTCTTCCCCATCCGGCCCAAGAAATTCTAGTATGGGCTTGCCGCCGATGACAACGTGGGAGGCATAGCGTCCCTTGGTGCTTCGCTTCATATCTTTGAATGTCCTGACTTTGCTGCCGGATACTTCAAAGATGATTTCCCCGAGGCTGCCTATAGGCATGGACAAGCCAAAGGCAGATAGCTTTCCACGCAGGGCAGAAAGCAGTCCCATACCTGCCTCCTGCAAGCCTTTTTGTACCCTTTTTTCATAGCTGCCTGCTACATTGGATAAAAACGACATATCTCAGCCCCCTATAAAAACATTTCCGCTGCCTGTCGTATGGCTTCCTGACTGGCCGCAGGCCTGGCATGATGTTCCATCACCTATCCGCACAGCCGGGCGGCCATTGATAAAAACAGTACTGCTGCCACCAGTTGTGACAAAGGTTCCGCCATGGGGGCAGTTGCAGGGTCCCGTGTCGCCTTTTCTGTGTGCCCCCAACCCGTTAATGAACACATCAGGTGAAACAGTGCCGTTGGTTCCTGTCCTGCCATGGGGGCAGCAGGGTAATCCTAAATTGCAGGTTCCTGCCTCACTGTCTCCCAGTCTTGCTGCCGCCGGCATATAACTACCTCCCTTATGGTTTGTTCAGATGTATTTCTGCACCATTGATTTTGATTTGTCCCATAACCTTGATTGTCAGTGATGAATTGCCGCGGTTGTATTCCATAAACGAGCCATCGGCAAAGTCCAGGCGCATAATATCGGGGCTTGCCACCTGGGGTGGATGCTTATCGGTGAAATAGCTGCCCAAAATCCAGCCCGTGGAAAAATTTGTATCGTTATTTGCAAAGATGCAGACTACCTGGTCGCCTATGTCAGGCACCCAGTAATCTTTATTCGTTCCGCTGAACCTGTGCACGATATGCAGCTCCGGGCTGGTGGTATCATCCTTATCATCAAATACCACCCTGGCCGTGCCATTCTCCGGGTATACTGCCGAAACAGTGCCGGTCCTGATCATGCCCCTGAGTGCCCTCTCCGTTTCAGTAGCCATCTATTACCCTCCTGAGCTCTATTTTTGTGGTATATCCGCTGTTGCCAATATCGTGGGAAGAACGCGTTATCAGGTATTTTCCATCGTACTTGTGGAAGCCTGCCAGCTCTACGGTATTGCTGGCCAGCAAGGCAAAATTCCCTATCATGGTCAGGGATACCGATGTTTCCTCAAGGTTCTTTTCATGCAGCTTCTTTTTGGCGAGCTTTTCGGCCTCCTCTATGCTGGAAACCTTCTGATTGATTTGCAGTGTCTGCCCCTCCTTGCGGTTCGGATCCGTAAATGTATACTCAATCATTTCACTTTTCTTGCTGTGCTTATATTTAACATGGCAAGCCTTGTATACATCGTGTATGGTAGTCCGGCAATCAAAAGACAGGACACTGCTTTGCTTTTTGCTGATTTTTAGGACTGGTTCGGCTTTTTCATATTCGGCAATATCAAAAATGACAATCTTTTTGTCAGTTACTTTCAGCGCAAGGCCTGCATCCTTGCACAGCTTTTGCAAGAAGGATAAATCCGTCTGCTCTGACTGCTCCGCTCTTTCCAGCACCGGGTCATCTTCAGCATCAAAATAGTATTCCATTGACGCCCCATCGGCTATATCCTTGAGTATCTGGGACAGCTTGGCCTTTTCCCATGCCCTTGTTTTTTCCACGCCCCTGATATTGGCGGATGTGGGTATGGAAATCAGCTTGATCTTTGCTTCATTAGGCGGCCCGCTATTGGTTATAGTGTCCACCTCGAATTTTCCCAGAGGCAGCTCGCGGATGTCGTCAATATCCTGCCAGCCATTTACCGCAATAGAGATGTCCATGACTGCCCCTCTGTCAGGCAGCCAGTCCCCCTGCCACAGTTCCTCCCTGTCCTGCAAGGTTATTTCGGCACTGTCGGCCTCGCCGCTGAGCACTTCCCGGATGCTGAAGGACTTCAGGAATCCGGCAATATCCTCGGATATATCCGTACCATCATATTGGCATTTTATAGATACGTTACGGGCTTTCATTGTTCCGCCTCCACGGTGGCAGGTTTTCTGCCTTGGTAGTTTTTGTTATTTCAGGCATATTGAGGACAACGCCTGCCGAAAATATAGCAGTGCCGCTATACCTTCGGTTGGCGTTCAGCAACAGGCTCACATATTCGCAGGAGCCAAGCTGCTCAAAAGCTATCAAGTCCCAGGTGTCCCCCATTTTCGTTATATACTCAGCCAAATGACAGCCGCCTCCTTTCCATGTTGTACTTCTCCATTTCCTCCGCAAAGCTGCGCTGTACAGCCTGCCCGGCTTTTTCAACGGCTTTCCGGATGGCATCCGGCTCGAAGTTCCCGGTAAAATTGAGGGTTATGGAGATGGGCGGTGCATTGACAGGATCCGTGTCGGTTCGGGTTCCCATCAGCATTTCTATCGGTGCCAGGCTGGCAGTATTCCGCCCGGTACTTCCCCCGAAAATATTCCTTGCTTTTTCCCACAGCCCCGGAGCCTTAGGATAGGCATTCATTTCCTGGGCGGTGTTTTGCCCATTACCGATGCCTAGCATCTCCCCTGCCGTTTGCCACAGTACCGGAGCCTTAGGATAGGCGTTCATTTCCTGGGCGGTGTTTTGCCCGGTGCCGATGCCTAGCATCTCCCCTGCCGTTTGCCACAGGGCAATAGCTCTCGGGGATCCGTCCAGCGGGATAGCTGCCTCCGGCCCTTCCTCTGCAAACGTGGTCAGAAATGCGCCCTTTGCATAGATACCGCCTCTGGCGTTGTGAGCTATCGGGGTGCCACCGCCTCCTCCACCAGCACCCGGCAGAATATTGGCAACCCCCTTGACGGAATTTATGATGCCGTTGACGGTTGACTGTATGCCATTTAGCACACTATTGGCTATATTTCCTATGGTGCTGAATATACTGCTGAATATATCCACCACACCCTGCCAGGCTGCCGACCAGTTGCCGGTAAATACGCCGGTAACAAACTCAATCAGCCCTGTCAGGACCCCCAGCATACCCGTAATCAGGGATGATATAACCCCCACTGCCATTGTTATGGCACCAACGGCAACATTGGCAAACAAAATAAATGCCCCTATCAGCACACCGCCAAGGATTTCCGCCAAAAATGTCAGTGCCTGCACCAGAACATCAAATACGCCGCTATTGGTGGAAATGGCCATGCTGATCTGGTTGAAAGCATCTGTGAAGGCAGCACCAAGTGTCGCCATGACCGGGCCCAGTGCCTCCATCATCGTGGCAAAAGCTTCCTGTAGCTGCGTCAGGGCTGGCTGTATCATAGCCCAGCCATTAGCAAACGCCGCCTGTATTTGCTGCCACAATCCCAGGAAGAACGGCCCAACGCTCTCCCAGTTGGCATATACGAGGTAGGCCGCCCCTGCGATTGCCATGATGGCAATCCCCAGTGGGGAAAACATGGCAGCCAGCCCGGCTCTCCCAACGCTCATAATCGCCGTGCCAAGGGATCTGAAGCCATTAGCAGCTGTTTGCAGCGCCCCTGCCAGGGAAAAGCTCCTTATCATGGCTATAACCGCCCGGCTGGCATTTCCTGCACTGGCAATAATATTGGCAGTGCCTGCCACAACAGCCTGCCTTGCCTGGCTCATAGCCAGAATTGCATTGGTCTTGAAGGCAGACAGGCCGTTTTTAGCCCCGGATACTCCACTGGTAATGCCATTCTTCATAGCCATGCCAATTTGTGCCCATGTGATGGCCCTCAGCTGGCTGTAGGCCTGCATGGCCGATTGCCCCAGCCTTTTGTAGGTTTCACCGCTGGCAACTGTATTAATTATCGCCATAGCCCTGGCATTTGACATCACAGCTGTTTTGATGGATACCAGCTTTGGTATCAGCGCCTGCCCGGCCTTGCCGATTTCTTGCAGCCCTGCGTAATACAGCTTTAAGCTGGCGAATAAATATTGCAGGGCAAACCTGACAACTTTATATCCCTGTGCCAGCAGCATGGCACCGGCAGTAGCGGCAGCAAATGAGCCCGCCATCATAACAAGCCCTTCATGCTGCTTGACAAATTGTGAAAAGCCTCCTGCCAGGGCAGCTGCGTTCTGTGTGGCCGCTGTTATGCTTGGCAGGAATATAGATCCCACGGAGATGCCGACACCTTCTACTGCTGACTTGAACTGAGTCCATGCGCCTTTAGCGTTATTCATCATAACGGCTGCCATCTTCTGAGCCTCACCGTCACAGTTTTCCATTTCCTTAACGAGGCTTTCAAATACATCAGGCCCTGCCTCCAGCACATTCAGCCAGCCTGTGGCTGCTTCTGTGCCGAAGATAATTTGCAGGGTAGCCAGCTTTTCCTCGCTGGAAAGACCGGCAGTCTTGTCTTTCAGTTCCTGCAAAACAGCAACCATTTTATGGGACGGCGTGCCGCCTATATTCTCCATGTCAATGCCCAGGCTCTTCAAAGCCGCAGAGGCTTCCGCCTGCTGGGCTGACAGGTCAGACAAAGAGATGCCCAGTTCCTGCATGGCCTTGGCACTCTTTTTCGGCGGTCCGGCAAGCCTCAGAAAACCAGCCCGGAGTGATGTACCAGCTTGAGATGCCTTAACACCTGCATTTGCCATGATGCCCGTCAGGGCGGCTGTCTCCTCCATAGAAGCCCCGAAAGCCTTGGCAACTGGTGCGGCATACTTCATGGTTTCACCAATCATTTCCACGTTGGTGTTGGTCCTGGTAGCCGTTACGGCAAATACATCAGCCATATGGGCAGCATTTTCTGCCGACAGCCCGAAGGCCGTCAAATCATCGGAGACAATATCTGCCGCCCTTGCCAGGTCGGTGCCTCCGGCAGCTGCCAAAGCCAGGAGCCCCGGCATACCTGCTATAATCTGCTGGGAGTTCCAGCCCGCCATGCCCAAATAGCTCATGGCATCCGCTGCCTGGGTAGCACTGAACTGAGTAGTCTCCCCCAACATTCTGGCATTATCCGTTAAGCTTTTAATTTCTTCGCTATTAGCCCTGGTAATAGCCTGCACCTTGGACATGGCAGCCTCAAAGTTTGCGGCAGTCTGGATGCTTGCAACAAGAGGGGCGGCAAACATGCCCACTGTGCCAACTGTTTCCATCAGGCCGGCTTTGGCCGCTGAAAAATTGGCAGCTGCCTGATTTTTCGCCGCTGTCGCTGCCTTGAACTGCTCAAGCTTCGCCTGTGTCTGGGCAGCTTCCTGCCTCAGCCTTGCCAGGTGGGCGCGGTAATCTTCCACGGACATGGATGATGCCCTCATGGCATCACCGGCCCTGCGCACTGCCATATCATATTGTGACTGGCTGATTTTTCCAGCATCCAGCTGACTTTTCAGGCTCTGTATATTTGATTGATACGCCCTGACAGCTGCCTGGGATTGATTCCATGCACCATCAAGGCGTTTCTGTTCTGCGTTTAGTTCCCTGGTTCTCTCGTCAAGGCGTCTCATTGCAGCAGATGCCTGGCTCATGGCGGTGCCGAAGCTTCCGCCCATCATAGCATTGATAGCAAAAGATATTGCAAATATTTTCCCTGCGGCCACAATTCAAGACTCCTTTCTGCTATAATGTGTATAGGGGTGATTTTATGGATTTCCTTGTTGAAGCATCAATTACAATATTTTTTATCCAAACCGCCGTAAAACCCCTAGCTTCAGCTATGGGGATATAAGGCGGGTCTGCCGAATTTGCGTAAGCAATTGAAGGCAGACAAATGCTAACTTTCGTAGTATAATAGATTTAACCTAAAGAATACGAAAGAAAGGAGAAGTCCTGCAAAGATAGAAACTGGACGAATCGAAAACCAAGGCCTATGGGCAACCAGTTCTTAGCAGGTTGAGGTTGCGTGTATCAACCTGCGGTGATTTAAAGACCTCACCGCTGTAAAGATAACAAGCATTCGCATACACAAATACCGTGGGGCACACGGGAATTCACGCTTGGGGAAATCGTGTAAGACGCTTGGGTTTAGGTCTGAGTGCAGTGGTTGGCGAACCAAGAATCCCTTGCGTTTACGCATGGGGAGTGTCAA
>JAEDOE010000172.1 GCA_016302095.1 Anaerovibrio sp.
ACCACCACGCTGGCAGCCAGGTTCGCCAGATAAGCCGCCTCCACAGGCTTCAGCCCGCCTGAGATACCCAGGGCAAACACGGAAATCACCGTATCACCGGCACCTGACACATCAAATACCTCCTGAGCCTTGGTCGGGATATGAATAACGCCCTCCTCCGGCTGCACCAGGGACATGCCATACTCGGAACGGGTAGCCAGCACATTTTTTACATTGTACCTATCCATGACCTGCCGTGCTGCCTGCTCTATATATTCATCCCGGTTGCGAATCGGCTTGGACAGGACAGCATTCAGCTCCTTGAAGTTGGGGGTGATATAATCAGCACCTGCATACTTCTCCCACTCTACCCCCTTTGGATCCACAAATACCGGCACCGCCATATTGTGGCACTCATCAATAATCCGCGTGCACACATCCTCCGTGCAGGCTCCCTTGCCGTAATCAGAGATAATCACCGCATCCAGCCCGTTCTGCAAGGACTGCTCCACATAATCTATCAGCCGCTCCGCATAGTGCTCACCTACCGGCTCCGTGTCCTCGAAGTCCAGCCGCAGCATCTGCTGATGGCCGCCGATTACCCGCAGCTTGGTGGTAGTCGGTGCCTCCCGGCGGATGATCCCCTTATAATCAATGCCACGAGCCGTAAACTTGTCCAGGAGAGTCTGGCAATGGTAATCATTGCCGGCAAAGCCTGCAATAGAGGTCCGGCAACCCAGAAGCGCCAGATTGTGTGCCACGTTGGCAGAGCCGCCCAGGGTATCCTTGGTGCTGGTCACATGGTTAATCGGCACCGGCGCCTCCGGCGAAATACGGGTTACCTCGCCATAATAATACCTGTCCAGCATCACATCGCCCACTACCAGGATTCTTACCTTGGCAATATCGTTCAGCACAAAATCCAGCAATTTCTTCCTATCAACGGTCATCGCTTATTCTTCCCCCTTTGTTACGCTTCACGCATCAGCCGCTTGCTTCACATCACGGCAACATAATTCAAATTATGGCAACCTAAAGCCCATCAAATCTTTGCCATATCAATCACACGGCATTCGTATTTTCCATACTCCCTTGGCATTTTTCCTGCCAGTTTTTCATACTTGCCCAGCAGTTCCCACACATACTGCATCACGATTTCCACCGTAATCTTCTTCATGCAGGCCATGTTGTCCGCTCCCTGCTTCGGGCATTCATGAATGCCGCAGGGATGGCACGGCTCCGGCGTCTTAATCAGCACATCACGGGCATCATAAGGGTAAAACCCCGGCACCGGCGATGCACCAAACATGGTGACAACAGGCACATTCTGGGACACCCCCACATGCATCGGCCCCGAGTCCGTAGTCAGGAACAGGGCACACTTCTTTAAAAGAGCCCCCAGCTCCCCCAATGAGACCTTGCCCGTAAAGACCTTGATATCTCCGCTGTCCCTGTGCTTCATCTGGGCAATGCATGCTTCCACCAGCTCTGTATCCATAGGTCCGCCAAAAAAGGCAACACCGTAGCCCTTCTCCAAAAGCTCATCTGCGCAGCGGGCAAAGTAGGTATCAATCCACCGCTTCGTCTTCCAGCTGGCACCTATATTGAATGCCACCACCTTCTTATCAGGAGCAAAATTCTCCTGCCAGATTTTAGCCGCACTCCTGACCGCAGCCTCCGGCAGCCACATTTCCAGGCCGCCATCATCAATCCTGTCAATGCCCACAGCCTGCTCCAGCACATCAAAGTGGGAGTGAATCTGATGCTTCACTGCCTTCAGATTTGGCAGCACCTGGTCAAAAAGCAGGGCAAAGCCCGGCTTGGCGTAGCCCACAATCCTGTCAGCACCGCTGAAAGCCGCAATAGCAGAAGCCCTTTCATTGCGGTGGAGATTAATCACCAAATCAAACTTTTTCTTTCGTATGCCCCAAATGTATTTAATAAAGGACGGCAGGCTGTCATCCCTGCCCTTTTTATCAATCAACAGGCATTCATCAATATGCCTGTTATACTGCACCAGATCTGCCAGCTTCTTGTCTGCCAGCAGGGAAATCCGCGCCTTGGGGTAGTTGGTGCGCAGGGTTCTCAGCACCGGCGTCACCAGCATCAGGTCACCGATGTGCATCAGGTTTATCACCAGTATATTCTTGTAGTCCCGTGTAATGCTCATGCCTTTGTTTTCACCTTCTCAAACAGCTGGATAGAAGCCAGTGCCTCCAGCACCATATTTGCCTTGATACGCTCCATGCATCGACTGCCGCTGCACTCTCCCTTGCCCCAGCAGGGAGAACAGCTTTCTGCCAGATAGATTGTCCTGCTGTTGCTGTTCTTCGGCCCCCATATTTCTGGCGCAGTAGGCCCGAAAGCAGCCACCGTAGGGCAGCCCACAGCCTGGGCCACATGCATAGGCCCCGTATCCACGGACACCATGGCCGCCGCCCGCTGCAAGAACACCGCCAGCTCCGGCAGGGACAGGCTCCCTGCCAGCACCCTGCCCTCACCGATATGGCCAGCCTTGGCCATAGCCGACAGGGCCGCCTTTTCACCGCTGCCGCCGATGAGGTACACCGGCTTCTCTCCTTCCAGCTGGCGAAGCAGCTGCACCGCCAGGGGCAGGGGCAGGTTCTTTCGCTCATAGCTGCCTATCGGGCACAGCACATAATATCCGCCTTTTTCCGGCAGCTGCCACTTGGCAGCTTTCTCATCAAAAGAAGCTACAGCTTCCCTGCCCGGCACCAGCTTCAGCTGCAAGGCTTCCGCAGCAAGGCTGTCAGCCCCTATGCCCCATGGCTTCAGCACTTCCAGATGGTTCAGGGTTTCATGCTTGATGCCATCCCTGACATGGCTTGCCGCCCAGGTCAGGAACCAGCCTGCATGCTGGGCATCATAGCCCAGCCTGTAGGGAATCCCTGCCAGCCTTGCCACAGCAGCTCCCCGCAGGGCAAAATTCATGCAGACCGCCAGGTCAAACCGCTCACGCCGCAGCTCCTTTGCCATCTGCCACATGCCCCCAAGACCTCGATGGGTGCCCTTTTTATCATAAACCAGCACCCGGTCAACCGCCGGCAGCATCTCCGCCACAGGCGCCGTCAGGGGCACCGTCAGCATCGCCAGCTCCGCCTTTGGCCACTTCTGCCTGATTGCCATAGTCAGGGGGCCGGAAAGTATCACATCCCCGATAAAAGCCAAATCTATAATCAGTATTTTCTTTATATCCAGCTTGTCAATATCAGGCATAACCACAACTCCGTAACGCACATGCACAATTCATTTGTATATTTATCAGGCTTATCAAACTCATCAGCTTTATAAGATTTATCAGCCTCATCAGCTTCATCAGAGATACCTTGCCAGCTTTTCCTCAATCATCTCCGGCATAATCTTCGCCAGGCAGTCCAGCCCCTTCGGACAGGCACGCTTCCAGCAGTACCGGCAGGCCCTCTGTACCTCCACGGCATTCTCCAGCTGGCCGTAAGGGCCGTTGCGATTGGCATCCGTAGGCCCCATGAACATCACCGTGGGCGTACCCATACCGGCGGCCAGGTGCACCGGCCCCGTATCGCCGCCTACCACAGCCTTTGCCTCACGCATCACATAGGCAAGCTGCTTCAGATTGGTCTTGCCCACCATGTTCACCGGCGGAATCTCTGTCAGGCGGCTGATATCCTCTGCCAGCTGCTCATCCAGGGCACCGCCCCCCACGATTACTGGCAGCAATCCCCTGCTATAAATCCAGTCGGATAATCTGGCAAAATACTTCAACGGCCACCGCTTATTAGGCCAGTTGGCCCCCACCGCCAGCACCACATAAGGAATATCCCCCTTGCAGCCTGCCACATAGAGATAGCT
>JAEDOE010000173.1 GCA_016302095.1 Anaerovibrio sp.
TTGGTGCCGGCAGCCAGACAGCTTTTGCTGCTGTGGATGGCAGTGCGGCTCCTGTTGGTTTTGGCATGGATTTGAATGCTGGCAAGAGCGACATGATTAATATGCCTGCAATGACAGCGGGCAAGGGTTCCCTGGAGCTGCCGGATGAGGAGGCTGCTGTCAAGGAAGAAGTAAAAGAGGCAGGTCCTAGCCGCAACAGCGTCTGGGAGGAGGCCAAGCCTGCCGAGGAGGATGTAATTAAGTCCATTGAGGCAATTGAAGGAAATACCATTGTAGATGTAAGGTATGAGGGAGTCAGCGAGGATGTGCTGGGCACCGTGAAGCTGGCCCAGGTTTCCAAGCCGGGGGATATCTGCTCCGGCGGCCTTCTGGCAGATGATGCCAGCAGCCTGTATGCTACCGGGTATTTTTATGATATTTATCCTACCTTTGAGACTGTGCCTGAGGGTGTCATCGTTACCTATCATCTTTTTGAGACGCCGATTATCTCCAGCATTGAGCTGACGGGCAATACCGATATTGAGCCTACCAGCAAGCTTCTGGGCAGGATGCAGCTCCGGGAGGGGGACAGGCTGAACCGCCTGGCTCTGAAGGAGGATGTCCGTGCTATTCAGAAGCAGTACATCAAGGATGGCTACATCATGGCGAAGATTCGCGACATGGAGGTAGGAGATGATGGCAAGCTGGTCATCAAGATAAATGAGGGCATTCTTGAGGGCTTTAAAATCAAGGGCCTGAAGAAGACCAAGGAAAAGGTTGTGCTGCGTGAGCTGCGCCCGAAGGTAGGCAAGCCACTGAACAAGAACGAGGTAGTGCGCAGCTATCAGCGCCTGACCAACCTGGATTTCTTTGAGTCGGTGGATGTAAAGCCGATCGCCGGTGTGGAGCCAAATGCCTGCGTGCTGGAGATTGACGTAACTGAGAAGAACACCGGCGTTTTCGGTATCGGTGCAGGCTACAGCAGTGCTGACGGCTTCGTGGGCATGATCAGCCTGGGTGACCGCAATTTCCGTGGTACCGGCGACTCCGTAAATGTTACTGTTTCCAAGAGCAGCACTGACTCCAGTGCCAAGGGCTTTATCTTCTCATATCGCCGTCCATGGCTGGATAAGAAGGAGACGGCCGGCAGCTTCAAGATTTACAACCGTACCTTTGAGTACAACGAATACAATGAGGATGGCGACTTTGTGGAGGAGTTCATGAGAAAGAACGTGGGCTTTGACCTGGGTGTTTCCCGTCCTCAGAGTGAATATACCACCAATGCTATTACCTTCCGCAACAAGGATGACAAGTACGAGAAGTACAAGAGCGGTACTGACAGAAGTACATGGGAGGAATGGAAGCGGGATAATTTCGGCCTGACCCGTTCCGTGCTGTTCCAGCATATCACCGATACCCGTGACAACTATATCTATCCTACCGAGGGCTACAAATCTGTTCTTGGCTATGAGTATGCCGGTCTGGGCGGTGACTTCAAGTATCATAAGTTCACCATTGATGGCTCCACCTTCCGCAGCGTAGGCCGCAATCAGGTGCTGGTATTCCACGGTAGCTATGGTCACGCTACCAGCAGCCTGCCGACTGTTTCCAAGTTTATGCTGGGCGGCCAGGATACCATCCGCGGCTATCGTGATGATATGTTCCGGGGCAACAGCATGGTGCTGGGCAATATTGAGTTCCGCTTCCCTCTGTCCAAGAACTTCAAGGCGGCGCTGTTCACCGACTTCGGTTCTGCCTGGGATAACGGCTGGAAGCCATCCAAGCTTCATGGCAGCTATGGCGTGGGCGTAATGCTGGATTCACCGCTGGGTCTGATTCGTGTGGATGTGGGCCATGGTACTCAGGGCAACCGCGTTCACTTTAACGTAGGTGGCACGTTCTAATGCCGGGGAGATTGCAGTTGCGCCTGTCTGGTGTGCTGTGTGTGCTGGCAGTGGGCATCAGCTGCTGGCTTTGCCTGCCGCCTGCTGCCTGTGCCGGTAAATCGGTGCTGATAGAGCAGGTGGAGGTGCAGGTGAGGGCGGAGAAAAATCTGCCTGAACCTGTGCGGCAGCGCATGGAAAAAAGCGTGGCGGCTATTGCCGGGCAGCTGCTGGAGGGCAGGAAGACGGCAGAGGTCAGCCAGGCACGGGAGGATTATGCAGGTATCATCCAGCAGGTTTTTGACAAGGTGCTGGTGGGCTATACGGTAAGCCGGGTGGCAGTAGATGTCCAGGATGGCTCCGGCACTGCCCGGGTTCAGGTATTCCTTGTGCCTTGGCAGGATACCATACAAAAAGTCCGGGTGGATGTGTCCGTGGAGGGCATGCCGAAGGTGGCAGAAGCCCTGCTGCAGCAGGATGTGTCAGGGATGGAAGAAGTTTTCCAGTCCAGCCTGCAGGGACTGCCGGTAGCGGCGGTGGACTGGTCCCATGGGCTCCTGAGGAAGCAGGTAGCTGCTTTTTTGGAGGAACGGGCACCTGAGTTCAAGGCTGACTTTGATGTGCAGGTAGCGGCGGACACCCGTGTCCAGGTAGTGCTTTATCCACTTTTGCCGGTGGTCCGTACCGTGGATCTCAGCATGCGGTCGGATACGGTCCTCAATGCAGGGCTTTTGATGAAACGTCAGATGATGCAGTCAGCGGTGGATGGGCTGATCGGCCTGCCGGTGCATTTTGTTGAACGGCACAGGCAGGAGTTTGAGGTGTATCTGGCAGATGTGATGAATGAGGATGCTGATTGCCGCAGATGGTCTGTCACCACGCAGGTTGCATTGGCTCCTGGCGAGAAGCTGAAGGTCATGAGCCGTTCTGATTCTGCTATCTACAGAGTCCGGCTGGAGGGCTGGGCAGATGTGGGCAATAGCTGGGGCAACCAGCATGATACCAGCCTGAAGGCAAGGCTGCACCTGGGCAGGATGCTGTCGGAACGCAGCGAGATATTTTCCCAGACGGATTTTTATCCCCAGTCCGTGAAATGGGACTGGGATGTGGGGTTCAGATATGCCCTGCCATCGGGAATCTCTGCCGGGGTGCGGTACGATCTGCGCAACGATTATTTCAAGGTGGATGTTATTCAGCCTGTCAGCCGCAAATGGCTGATACGGTATGAGTATCGCGATCTGGAGCATCACAGCGAGTATGGCATACGCTACAAGCTCCATGATTTTCTCAGCCTTGAGTATGCGATGGATTCCCATGGCAGCTGGCTGAGATTTATCGGTTATTTTTAGTCATGTTCGGTTGAAGGAAAAATAAGAGTTTGCTATAATGTAGTTGCCTTTTAGTTAGAGGCGGATGCATTTGTAATATTTTACATTGTAGAAGAAGGAGAAAGAAAAATGGTTCAGTTAAAGAAAGCTCAGGTTAAGATTGTCAGTGTTCTGATTGCATTGGTATTTGTAGGCAGTGTGGTTGCTTTGGCACTTACCCAGTCTGGCACAGGTGTTGCTTCTGCGGCAGCTTCCTCCAATGTAGGTGTGGTTGACTATCGTCAGTTCACTTCCCTGAAGATTTATACTGATGTGGATGCAGAGATGCAGAAGGCTTTGGAGCAGGCTCGCCAGGATTTCAATGAGAAGTCTGCCAACATGACCGATGAGGAGAAGCAGCAGTATTATCAGCAGACTATGGAGCGTCTGCAGCAGCAGAATGTTGACCTGATGGAGCCGGTAAACAAGCAGATTGAGGATGCTGTAAAGGCTGTAGCCGAGGCAAAGGGCCTTAGCGTGGTTCTCCACAAGGAGACCGTTGTTTATGGCGGTACCGATATTACTCAGGACGTTATCAAGAAGCTGTCCAAGTAATT
>JAEDOE010000174.1 GCA_016302095.1 Anaerovibrio sp.
CCTCATCATTTCCGCAAAATATAAACTGCCAATTATCAAACCATCACTTGCTCATGGCCTGTTGCAGCGCATCTTCCTCCTCCTTGGTCATGGCATAGGTAGAAGTGCCATTCACAATCGGCTTGGCATAGCTTCTGGAATCCTCCCGGGCAAAAATACTGGACATCACCACGCCGTTGTTATGAGAGTCCAGCATTGCCACCGCATAGCTAAGGTCACTGCCCATGTCCTCAAAGGCACGGAACCGCACAATAGCCACACGGGTAAGGGCCTGGCTCAAAAGCTCCCTGATAGCCTTGTTTTCCTCCCACAGCTTGGCATTTTCATCAGAAACCGCCTTGGTGCTGTCAATGCAGCCGATCATCATGCGCTCAAGGTTTGCCCCGTCCACGCCGGTCATCATCTTCTTGTAACGCTTCTTCATATAATTCAGGTTATAGATAAGGTTAATAATCAGAAGGTACATGATTATCACCAGTACCCCCAGAATCCCTACCAGATAACTCAGGTTATTTACAATAAAATTCATCACATCTGTATTTGCCATAAAAAATTTCGTCCCTTCTATTACAGAGGTTGGCAGCCTGTCAGGTATTCATCACACAGAAAACTTGCCCGTGGTGGAAAACTGCCGCAGCTTTGCCAGCCTTTCATCATTGCCACCGGGCTCCATCTGCCCTGCCTGCTGCTGCTCCAGCCGTTCCAGCAGCCTGATAACGTAATTCAGCTCATCCTGGGAGGCAAAATCTATCTCCAGCCTCTTTTTGCTGCCGCTATGCTTGATGCGCACCGTAGTCCCCAGCAGCAGCTTCAGCCTGTCCTGTGCCTCCCTGTAAAAAATATCCTCTGCCTCCGGCGCAGGCTCCGGGGTATTTTTCTCTGCCCCATCCAGGCAGTCAGGATGCTTCTGCAGCTTCTTCACCAGCTCCTCTGCCTTGCGGGCAGAAAGCTCATTGGCTATGATAAACTCCGCTGCCTTATCCTGTAAAGCCACATCCTCCAGTGCCAGCAGCGGCTTGGCCTGCCCCATGGAAATACTGCCCTCTGCCAGCCTTTCCTGCACCCTTTCTGACAGACGCAAAAGCCGCAGAAAATTGGCAATATGGGAACGGCTCCTGCCCACCTTGCCGGACAGCATTTCCTGAGTCAGCCCATAATCAGACAAAAGGTGCTGATAGGCCCTTGCTTCCTCCACAGGGTTCAGGTTCTCCCGCTGGATATTCTCAATCAGGGCAACCTCGGTCATCTGGGCATCATTGTACTCACGCACCATAGCCGGAATAGTCCTGAGCCCTGCCAGCTGTGCCGCCCGGAACCGCCTTTCCCCTGCAATCAGCTCATAGCCCTTTGTGGTCTTCCTGACCAGGACAGGCTGCAGCACGCCGTACTGCTTAACGGAGTCCCGCAGGGATTCCATGGCCTCCGGCTCAAACTCTGTCCTAGGCTGGCTGGGATTGGCACTAATCAGCTTCAGGTCCAGCTCCATAACAGGCTGCTGCACAAAGCCAGCCTTATCACCACCGGCTGATGTTGCTGCTTCCACATGCCTGACAGAATTTGCCAGGGACTTGCTGACACCGCCGCCCAGCCCGAAGGCCCCCAGTCCCTTGCCCAGTCCGCCTATCTTCTTAGCCATTTTCAATGACCTCCTCTGCCAGACTCATATATGCCTGCGCCCCCTTGGAGCTTGACGCATAAGCAAAAATCGGCTTGCCAAAGGATGGTGCTTCGCTCAGGCGCACGTTTCTCGGAATCTTGGTAGCATAAACCATATCAGGAAAATGTGTCTTTACTTCCTCCACCACCTGCTCAGCAAGGTTGGTGCGGGAATCATACATGGTCAGCACCAGTCCCTCAATCCGCAGATCACCGTTCAGCTGCTCCTGTACCAGCTGCACTGTAGAAAGAAGCTGAGAAAGCCCCTCCAGAGCATAAAACTCACACTGCAAAGGCAACAGCACGGAGTCAGCTGCCGTCAGGGCATTCAGGGTAACGTGCCCCAGGGACGGCGGACAATCTATCAGGATATAATCGTACTTATCTTTTATTAATTCAACTGCTTTTTTCAGCCTATACTGCTTGTCATCCAGGTTGACCAGCTCCACCTCGGCACCAGCCAAATCCATAACAGATGGCACCATATCCAGGCCGAACTGCGTCTGAAGAATAATTTCCTCCATAGGCGTATCGTTAATCAGGGCATCATAAATACTCAGCTCCAGCCCATCCTTTTCAATCCCCAGGCCGCTGGTAGCATTGCCCTGAGGGTCACAGTCTATCAAAAGTACCTTCTTGCCCATCTCGGCAAATGCCGCACTGAGATTGACTGAGGTGGTTGTTTTGCCAACGCCGCCCTTCTGATTTGCTACAGCAATAATCTTTCCCATGTATTCACCACTTTCTTCTATCTAAAAAGCTTCCTTTCATCTAAAAAGCTTCACGCAAAATTCGTGCTCCTCTATTGTACCATCATTAAAGGATTTTTTCGATAAAAATCGCCATAAATCTCTTTTTATTGATGAAAAATACATAAATTCTTCCATATACATGCTATAATCATCCTATATACTGTTCCACGGATTTTCTTGTTCCACGTGAAACATATTATGCTGCCAAATAAAAAGGGTAAATACACTATTATGTTTTCTCCGGGAGGTATGACCATGCCCATATACAATTCACCTATCTTTGCCATAGATGCCGCGGAAGCCAGACGCTACGCCGGACTGCAAAAAGCCGATTTCAGCCAGCAGCTGATTGATGATGCCTGCATGGAGGCGCAGCTCCTCATCCAGCCCAAGGGCATCTGGCAGCTATACGATTATGATTCTGCCCATCAGCTCCTGCATACTACAGAAAATGACGTTTCCTTGCAGGGCACTGCCCCTCACTGCCATAACAAAGCCGATACCACCGGGAACTGCCTTGCCTTGCAGGGCAACAGCATCGGCAAGCATCTCGCAGGCTGCTGCAAGGTGATTGTCATGGCTGCCACCGTAGGTGAAGCCATCGAACAGCAGGTGACAAAATCCTTTGAGGAGGGCAGGTACAGCTTTTCGGTACTGCTGGATGCCGCCGCCACTGCTGCCGTAGAGCAGGTGGCAGATGCCATGGAAAAAACCATCCGCAATGAAGTGAAGCGGCTGGGGCTTGCCATGAAATGGCGGTTCAGCCCCGGCTATGGTGACTGGCCCATCCAGCAGCAGACAGAAATCCTCCAGCTGGCAGGCGGCAGCCATATCGGCATTTCCCTCACGGAGTCCCTGATGCTGATGCCCAGAAAATCCATTACAGCTGTCATCGGGCTGTATTACCCTGATACAGTGAGAAACTGTACGCCCCATGAACAAAACACATTAAACAAAGCCCCGGAAAAACCAAAACATGATTGCCGCCATTGCAGCAAAGTAGATTGCCCTGCCAGAAACAAAGAATAAAAATATTTTACCTAGCAAAATAGTATGTAAATACTCTTGCACAAAAGCTGTAAACATAGTACACTAACAACACAGCAATAACACGATAGCAGCATGGCTTTTGACTAGGCTATCTGTAACGTGCCAAGCTGATCAGAGAAAAAAACTATAAGGCGAGGGATAAAATTATGATACATATTTTTGACGGTGCCATGGGCACCATGTTTCAGCAGCTGGGACTTTTGCAGCCAGGAGCCTGTCCTGAGATGCTCTGCCTGACCAATCCTGCGGCAGTAACCAAGGTACACCAGCGTTATGCAGATGCCGGTGCCAATATCATCGAGACCTTTAC
>JAEDOE010000175.1 GCA_016302095.1 Anaerovibrio sp.
ATAAGATTTCCATAATGCAAGCTGAAGTAATGCGATTGATATTACTTTGGCTTGCATTATTTTTTGGAAAATTTTTCTCGGAAATGAAGGATATTTCCACAAATTGTAGAATTATATTAGTATCAAAATATAACGATTCGAGATTTGCAAATCTCTATGATGGGTTTCCTTTTATCTGAGTATTTAAGAATATTTCTTAACATAAAATATATTTTCAAATAATAATTCTTTCTTACTATATTTTTAAAATTGTTGATAAGTAGTTGTAATGATGTTATAATACAATAGAATAAATTCAAAAAAAGCAAGAAAAGGATATAAAACGATATAATTGTGTTATAGCATAATAGGAAACAAATTTTAAAAAAACAATACAAAACAATAAAATAGGAGGGCGATGTGTATGAATCTACAAAAAAAGCTTATCATTTTCATCAATGGCTGTATCGTGGCAGCCTGCCTTGTTTTGGGCATAATCAGCTATTTCATTGCAGGCAATGGCTTTGAAGTGGCACTGGTGCAGAAGGCTGATTCGGATTTGCGCCAGATGGAGGAAGCACTGGACAAGGAGTATCCCGGGGATTGGGTGAAGAAATCAGATGGCTTGTACAAGGGAACCCTTCGTGTCAATGACAACGATTTTCAGGTGGATTATTATGCCAAGCTGACCGGCAACAACGTAACCTTTTTTGATGGGGCAACCCGTGTTGCCACCAGCTTCAAGGACAATAGCGGCAAGCGCGTGACGGGCACTGATGCCAGCGAGGCAGTGCAGGAGGCGGTACTGAAGAAGGGTGAGACCTACACCGGCATGGCAGAGGTGGCAGGCAGGCATTACCTGGCTGCCTACAAGCCACTGAAAAATGCCAGCGGTGAGATTGTGGGCATGCTTTATATGGGTATTCCTACAGAGAGCCTTGAGGCGCTGCAGAGCCAGTTTGTCTATACCATGGTAGGCGTGGTAGTGGTTATGCTGCTGATATTCGGCGTGGTTATTTCCATAGCGGCCAAGAAGGGGGTAGCTCCTATCAGGAAGGTTGAGGAAACCCTGGAGATGATGGCAGATGGTGATTTGACGGTGCCGGATGTGCAGATTGACGGCACGGATGAGATTGCCTCCCTGGCCAATTCCATGAACAAGACAAAGGACAAGCTGAGAAAGCTTTTGCAGGTCATCAGCAATTCTGCCCAGCAGGTGGCAGCCTCCAGCCAGCAGCTGACCGCCAGTGCAGATCAGACCTCAGAGAGCATCACCAACGTTGCTAACAACATCGTCAGCATGGCAGGTGCCGTGTCAGAGCAGACCAACGTGCTGGGGGATATGCGTGACAAGGCAGGGGATATGGGACGTCAGATGGATGATGTGCTGGCAAAGTCCAAAATCATGCAGCAGGCGGCAGAGAACAGCCGCCAGGGTGCTGAGGATGGCCAGGCCGCAGTGGTTACGGCAGTGGCACAGATGGAGCGCATGAGCCAGCAGATGGCGGAGTCAGCCCAGGTAGTTATCGGATTGGGGGAGCGTTCCAAGGAAATCGGGCAGATTGTAGATACCATCACCGGCATTACGGCACAGACCAATCTGCTGGCACTGAATGCAGCCATTGAGGCAGCCCGTGCCGGTGAGGCCGGCAAGGGATTTGCCGTGGTTGCTGAGGAGGTGCGCAAGCTGGCAGCTGAGTCGGCAGAGGCAGCGCAGAATATTGCAGAGCTGATACGCGCCATTCAGGCGGATACAGACAGTGCTGTAAAGGCTATGGAGACAGGTCGGCGCGAGGTAGAGCAGGGAACCGCCATGGTGCAACAGTCCGGTGAGTCGTTCCAGAATATCAGCAGCCTGGTGGCAGAGCTGTATCAGCAGATTGAGTTCTCCCGCAGGAGCATCGCTTCGGCAGATGACAGCAGCAAGGTTGTAGTGACCGGCATCGGCAACGTGGAGCAGCTCAGCCAGAGTACAGCGGCTGAGGCGGAGTCCGTATCTGCTGCCACGGAGGAGCAGACTGCCATGGTGCATGAGATGGCGGACGGCAGCCGGGCACTGGCAGAGCTGGCACAGGGCTTGCAGGACGAGGTCATGAAGTTCAAAATCTAACTAAATATTTGGTGTATCACGATAAAATTCGCTTCCCGGGGGATGCCGGGGGGCGAATTTTTATGTGCGGTTTTCTGTATAATCCGGAATGTGGTGATTGTGCAGTGAAGTGAACAAATAAAAACAGGGCTGCTGGATACGGCTGCAATGACAACGCCATATCTATCAGTCCTGTTTTTTGTCGGCTGCAGCTTTGCAGCCAGGCGGGAATATATTGCCGATTTATTATGTTATTTTACGCTATGCTTGGTTTCTATGAAAGCAGTAAGGCTGTCCAGCCATTCTGCTGCATCGACGGTGGCTATTTTGCCCTGGTCGCTGGCGGCAGCAAGGGCAGGATTGATTGGCAGCTGGGCGGTTGCCTCGATGCCGTGCTTGGCAGCCAGCTCATCAATATGGCTGTCACCAAAAATCTTGTGCTTCTGGTGGCAGTCAGGGCACTCAAAGTAGGCCATATTTTCTACCAGCCCCAGCACCGGGGTATTGGTCATGCCTGCCATCTTGACGGCTTTTTCCACAATCATGCCTACCAGCTCCTGAGGGGAGGTAACGACTACGATACCGTCCACAGGCAGGGACTGGAACACGGTCAGGGGCACATCGCCGGTGCCAGGCGGCATGTCCACAAACATGTAGTCAACATCGCCCCAGCATACCTCTGTCCAGAACTGCTTTACAGTGCCTGCGATGATAGGACCGCGCCATACTACAGGGTCCGTCTCGTTTGGCAGCAGCAGGTTTACGGACATGATTTTTGTGCCGTTTGCTGCTTCGGCAGGGATGAGCCCGTTTTCGTTGCCGACAACCTTATAGGATACGCCGAACATGCGGGGAATGGACGGACCGGTAATATCAGCGTCCAGGATGGCGGCACGGTAGCCCTTCTTCTGCATGGCGGAAGCCAGCAGGGAGGTTACCAGGGATTTGCCTACGCCGCCCTTGCCGCTGACAACGCCGATGACCTTCTTTACATGGGATTCCGGATTTGCCTCTGCCAAAAGGCTCTGAGGCTGGGTGCGGTCGCCGCAGTCCTGTCCGCAGCTGCCGCAGTCATGGGTACATTCTTCACTCATTTTTTAGACCTCCAAAATACTAATTACACAGCAATTATCATTGATAATTTATTCTATGCCATTATACCACGAATTAATGGCATTTGCACGTTTTCGACAATAGTCGCAAAATTCTTGTTGAATGCTGCCATTTTTGTCAATTTTCTCCAGGAGCAAGCTTAAATTTATAATTTTGCTTGCAGGATAAGAAAAAATGTCCTAGAAAGAAGGATTTTTATGTTTTTTGTAGAAATTAAAATCATATAGTAGTGAAAGGCAGGCTATAGGGGAGGGGCTGTATGGAAAAGAATAGCTTAAAATCTGTATTTGTGTTTAGTATTATTGCGGTGTCAGTGGTGCTTTTGGGGCTTTTGACATTTGTCAATGCAAGGCAGCTGTCCTCCAATATGGAAGATGGCGTGTATAATATGCTGAAAGCCAGGGCGGACTATGAAGCCAAGCAGCTGGAGGACAGATTGGATGTGGTAGGAGGCAGGACAGAGGGCCTGGGGCATTTGATGGCGGCCCAGCCGGAGCATGATTTTGATTTGGCCTTTGCTTATATCCATAAGGTGATTGAGTCTGATCCGATTGTTTTTGGCTGCGGCTTGTGGTATGCACCTAAT
>JAEDOE010000176.1 GCA_016302095.1 Anaerovibrio sp.
CGCATGTCAAAACCATCTTTCTAAAAACACATTGCATAACACTATATAACATCTCATTATATAACTCTATATAACTCCGGATAACACTATGAAAATCCAAATAACACCACATCAAAGCCCCCGCAGCCTTACTCAATCAGCCCCAGGTTTCTCATGACATTCTCCACCTTGTCCGTATCCACAGGCTTGGAGGCATAAGCATCACAGCCCTGACGGAAGGCCTCATCCACATACCCCACATCTGCCAGGGCAGTCATCATAATAATCTTCAGGTGATCCTCATCCGCAACATTCTTCTGCCTTTCCAGCTGGCGGATTACCTTCAGCACCTTCAGGCCGTCCACCTTCGGCATCATGATATCCAGGCAGAGCAAATCATACGGGCTGTTGTTCTTTATAGAGTCCATATAGAGGTCAACCGCTTCCATGCCGTCAACTGCCACATCCACCTCACCATAGGTCTGCATGAATTTCTGCAAGAAATTGCGGCTAATGCGGTCATCCTCTGCTATTAAAATCTTCATTGTTATTCCTCCTAGCTGTTCAGCTTATCTTCGCAATACTTTAAAAGATCAAGAATATCGTCATCAGGCTCCTCATTCCCATCATCGTCCAAGACAGGTACATGCAGCTCCTTCGGCAGAGTATTTTCCGCCTCCGGCTCAGAACCGGATTTTTTCTTTTTCTCCCAATAAGGATTCACAAACACTGACTGGTCCTTCAGCTCCGTGTCCGCCTTATCTGCCAGCACCAGCGGTATGGTAAAAGTAAACCTGCTGCCTGCCCCCGGCTTTGATACCAGATGGATCTCGCCATCCATGGCAGTTACCAGTTCCTTCACAATCATCAGCCCCAGCCCCGTGCCGCCAAAACGCCTTGTGGTGGAGCCATCCACCTGGCTGAAAGGCTTGAACAGCTTTTCCTGCGCTTCCAGGGACATGCCAATGCCGGTGTCTTCCACAAAAAACTCCAGCATGCTCTTGATGCCTCGCTTGAAAGTCCTCGCCCCCAGAGTAATGGAACCGCTGGCGGTAAACTTGAGGGCATTGTTCAGCAGATTATGCAATATCTGCCTGAGCCGCAGCGGGTCCCCCTGAATAAACTGCGGCAACGCGCTGCAATCAGGAGGAATAAACTCCAGCCCCTTGCCAGCTGCCACCTGCCCATGCAGGGCGCTAACCCTTTTCAGCAGCACATGCAGGTCAAGGTCAATCTTCTCTATGGCCATCTTGCCGTTTTCCAGCTTGGCATAGTCCAGAATATCATTGATGATTTTCAGCAAATCCTCGGAGCACTGCTTTGCCGCCTGCAGATTTGCCCGCTGCTCCTCGTTGAGGGGCGAGCGCAGTGTCAGGTTAATCATGCCTGTCATGCCGTTAATAGGCGTCCTTATTTCGTGGCTCATATTGGCAAGAAACTGCGTCTTGGTGTTGTTGGCAGCCTCCGCCATGCGCCGTGCCTCAGTCAGCTCCTTTTCCCTCTGCTTGCGCTTGGAAATATCAATCATGGTCAGCACAACCTGCTTTTCATTTTCCTTCCAGACCTGCGTCAAAAAGAACTGCAGCCAGATGGGCTCCTCTGTAACCCTTGAAATCACTGCCGCCACAAATTCGGCGGAAAATCCGTCATCCAGCACGGCAGCCTCAATATTGTTGCGGATAATGCAGAACTTGCACTTATCGCTCCTGCCGCAGCCATAGGGCATGCAGTTCACGCACTTGAACACATCCCCCAGCTGCTGCCCCAGGGCATCATTGTAAGTACCGCCCAGGGTTTCCAGTGCCGCCTCATTGACCTCCACAATCTCACCGCGGATGCTCAGGCTGCAAATGCCTATCTTGGCAGCCTCGAATACAGAGCGCATATAATACTGGTCGCTCTCCATTTTTCTTGCCAGTCCGTGCAGCCTTGTTATATCGCGAAACACCGACGTACTGCCGATGATGCTTCCTGTATTGTCATAGCGGGGAGAACAGGTAGCTGACAGGTACACCTGCACATCGCCGTGCATAATGCCGATATTCTTGCCCAGCCCCACAGTCCTGTTTTCCCTGATAGCCCTCGCCACAGGGCAAAAATAACGTTCCTTCGTTTCCAGATTTACCAGCCTGCATATATCCGAAAACAACATTCCTTCGCCGGGCACATAGCTGCACTCAAAGATATTCTCCGCAGCCTTGTTCATATATGTGACTACGCCCTGCACATTGGTCAGCACAAAGCCGTCTCCCAGCCCGCCAAGAACGCTTTCCAAATCCCCGTAGGAAAAAGGGGTTCCTGTATCTACATGCACTACTAACGCCTCCCCTGATACCTGGCTACGTTGGTAATCATGCTCGCCATGCCGGACAAAGGCAGCTGCTGCACAACAGCGCCCTTCTCATAGGCAGCCCGCGGCATACCATATACTACACAGCTTGCCTCATCCTGCCCCAGGGTAACAGAGCCTGCCTCCCGCATCTTCAGAAGCCCCCTGGCACCGTCCTCTCCCATGCCTGTCAGGATGACCCCCATTGCCCTGTCCCCTATCCTTTCCGCCACAGAATTGAACAGCACATCTACGGACGGGCAATGCCCATTGACCTTGGGACCATGATTTACATCCAGCTGCATCATGTCCCCCAGCCTCTTTACCATCATCTGCTTGTCACCTGGCGCCACATACGCCCAGTTATTCTCCAGCCTGTCACCGTTTTCCGCCTCCTTGACGGAAATATGGCACTCGTTGTTCAGCCTGTCAGCAAACAGCTTGGAAAACATAGGCGGTATATGCTGGACAATCACAATCGGCGGCAAGGGCGGCTGCAATGCCTTCAAAATCGCAGACAATGCCTCCGTACCGCCGGTAGAAGCACCGATAGCTATCAGCTGCACCGTCTTGCCCGGCACAGGCACCTTTATCTGGCTCATAGGCACAGACTTGGGCGGCTCCCTGTCCTCCCCCCGCATGGCAGACATCTGCTTCATATTGCTGACGATCTTGTTCATGTTGGCAGCGATTGTTTCCTTGTAGGAGTCCGTACTAATCCTGTTGCCATTATAAACGAAGCCATTGGCAGCAGACATGGTGTTGGCGATAGCTGTAGTGGACGCCACCGTAGCAGTTGCCGCCTCCACCGCCGCCCGGGCTGTAACCGCTGTTTTCGGCACATCCTGCACCACCTCTGCCAGCCTGATGGTGCTGCTGCCCTCGGCTGGCAGCTTGACTGCCAGTGACCTGGCTGGCGGCTTTTTGTCAGCCAGCAGCTCATAGGAAGCCAGCGGCCTTGGGGGATTGGCATCAGCCTGCTTCACCAGCTCCTCCACCTGCGCCAGCTGGGCTTCCTCGGCCTCTGCCTCCTGCTTTGCCTGTTCCACCATCAGCCTGCCGTGCTCCCGCGCCTTTTTGACCATATCCGCCATCTCATCCATGTAGCTGCCGCTGCTCAGGGTGCTGGATGGCTTCTCAATAAAGGCAAAAGCACCTGCCTCCATAGCCAGTGCCTTGTAGGCAGGCCTGGAGCTGGAGACAATCGTCGGCAGGTTGTACTGGACTATCAATCGGCGCAAGAATTCAATGCCGTTCATGTTCGGCATTTCCACATCCAAAATCATTACATCAGGATCAAAGGATAAAATTTTGTCCCTGGCAGCAAAAGGCTCTCCTGCCTTCTCGATGGTACTGCCCGATGGAAGCCTGTTCTTCAGCCCCCGTGACAGCACTTCCCTAAAAAACATCGAGTCATCAACTATTAAAACTTTTATTGCATCCATACTCAAGGATC
>JAEDOE010000177.1 GCA_016302095.1 Anaerovibrio sp.
TAGGCAGGATTTTTACCTGCACAGGTGCCAGCCAGGTCGGGAAAGCACCGGCATAATTCTCAATCAGGATACCGATGAAACGCTCAATAGAGCCATATACCACGCGGTGAATCATAACAGGGCGATGCTTCTGCCCGTCCTCGCCCACGTAGGTCAGGTCAAACTTCTCAGGCAGCTGCATATCCAGCTGGATAGTGCCGCACTGCCAGGTACGGCCAATGGAATCCTTCAGGTGGAAGTCAATCTTCGGGCCGTAGAAAGCGCCGTCACCCTCGTTGACGATGTACTCAAGGCCGCGGTGCTCAAGGGCGTTCCGCAGGCCGTTAGTAGCCAGCTCCCACATCTCATCGGAGCCCATGGAATTCTCAGGGCGGGTGGAAAGCTCTGCATGATATTTCAGCCCAAAGGTGCTGTACACCTCGTCAAAGAGGTTGATAACGTTCTGGATTTCACCCTCAATCTGCTCCGGCGTCATGAAGATATGGGCATCATCCTGGGTGAAGTTGCGCACACGGAACAGGCCGTGGAGGGCACCGGACAGTTCATGGCGATGCACCAGGCCCAGCTCACCGGCACGCAGCGGCAGGTCGCGATAGCTGTGCTGCTGGGTCTTGTACACCAGCATGCCGCCAGGGCAGTTCATAGGCTTGATAGCGTAGTCCTCACCGTCAATCTCAGTGAAATACATATTTTCCTTGTAATGAGCCCAATGGCCGGACTGCTCCCACAGCTGGCGGTTCAGAATCATCGGCGTCCTGATTTCCTGATAGCCATAGCGGCGATGCACCTCACGCCAGTAGTTAATCAGCTCGTTGCGGATAACCATGCCGTTTGGATGGAAGAACGGGAAGCCAGGGCCTTCCTCATGGATGCTGAACAGGTCAAGCTCCTTGCCCAGCTTGCGATGGTCGCGCTTGGCAGCCTCCTCCAGCATCTTCAGATAAGCATCCAGCTCATCCTTCTTCTCAAAAGCAGTGCCGTATACACGCTGCAGCATCTTGTTCTTCTCGCTGCCACGCCAGTAAGCACCTGCCACGCTCTGCAGCTTCAGTGCCTTTACCTTGCCGGTGGACACCACATGAGGGCCTGCGCACAAATCAGTGAACTCGCCCTGGGTGTAGAGGGAAATCTCCGCATCCTCAGGCAGGTCATTTATCAGCTCTACCTTGTAATTCTCACCGGCTGCCCCGAACATGTCAAGAGCCTCCTGACGGCTGAGCAGCTTGCGCTCCAGCTTCAGGTTCTCCTTGACAATCTTGTTCATTTCTTTCTCGATGTCCTTCAGGTCATCCTCGGTGAGGCGCTTCTCCATGTCAATATCATAGTAAAAGCCGTTCTCAATGGCAGGACCGATAGCCAGCTGCACATTCTCATCCTTGTACAGACGCTTGATTGCCTGTGCCAGGATATGTGATGCGGTATGGCGCAGGGCATGGCGGCCGCCCTCATCCTCAAAGGTCAGGAACTGCACCCTGCAATCCCTGTCAAGAACTGTCGTCAAATCCATGGTTTTATCATCAATGCTGACAGCCAGCACCTTCTTTGCCAAGCTGTTGCTGATGGACTTCACCAGCTCCAGTGCGCTGATACCGGCCTCTGCCTCCCGAATGGAACCATCCGGCATAGTCAATTTAATCATCTTAACCCTCCTATATAGTCAAAGAAATTTGTCATTTCTTTTAAAATACCAGCTTCCATTATAGTATTTACATAAATTTATTGCAAGTTTTTGTAGTCAATAGACCTCTGCTGATTACAAAATTATAGTCGATTATCGTCAGTCTGGCTCCATATACTAGAAAATTATAGTCGATAGCAATTCAGTCTTGCATTTCCATACTTTTTACAGGAACTATACTGCTGAAAAAAGTTTTGGTAAATTCGTTCCGAAAGTGCTTGCCAAGAACGATTTTTCGTGCTAATATATATACAAACAAACATGTTGCGAACCTGCCTTTCCCGAAGGAAGGTTTCTGCAACATGGATACTTCAGCAACGAAACGCCAAAATACTACAGTCAGGAGATGTAAAAAATGAAAAAGCTTATCGTAACCATCCTCATCGCCTTTGCCGCCCTCGCCCCTATGCACCTGGATAATGAGTACCTGCGCACCGATACCTTTGCAGCCGTTACCATACAGCCCGGCGAAAGCCTCCACGATGTAGCCGGCAGGTACACCATCAACGAAACTGACAAATTAAAGCTTATAGAGGCTATCTGTGAAATCAATGACGTGCATGCCGATGCTCCCCTGAAAGCAGGACGGCAGCTGCAAATACCTGTCCTTGCCGGTGCTGATGGCAGTGCCGCCTCCCGTGCCATCGCCCAAAAATAAAACAGCCTCTGTGCAATATCAGCAACCAAACAACAATAACAGCATAGATATCAATACCAATACCAATATCAATATCAATATCAATATCAATATCAGCAACACCATCAATATCAATAAATAAAAATGACCACCGGAATCGCTCGCCCACAACATCCATAAAGCAAGCTTCTATCCAAGTGGTCATTTTTTACATAAACTCAGGCTTCTTCCAACAGCTCCATCAGCTCGTCATAGTCCTTTTTCAGGCTGGCATGCTCCGCCTGCAACGCCTCGTAGCGGCGCGACTGTTCCTGCTGCATTCTTGACAGTTCCTGGCTTTGTTCCTGCTGCAATTTCGACAGCTCCTGGCTATGCTCCTGCTGCAGCTTTGACAGCTCCTGATGGTGTTCCTGCTGCATCTCTGACAGCTCCCGGCCGTGCTCCTGCTGCATTCTCGACAGTTCCTGCTGCACCTTTGCTATTTCCTGGCTATGCTTCTGACGCAGCTCATTCACCAGCGTATCATGCTGCCGATTCATCTGTGACATGGCATCCTTTTGCCCGGCAGCCAGCCTTGCCAGCTCATCAGCATGCTTTCTGCCCTCTATCTCCTGCGCTGTCCTGCATGCCGCCATTTCCTCTGCATGCCGTTTTTCCAGGTCGGACATATCCTTCCTGCACCTTGCCAGCTCCGCCTCCTGCTGCCTGCCAGCTTCCGCCAGCTCCTTCCTGCATTTTGCCAGTTCATCGGCATGCTGCCTGCCCAGCCTTGCCAGCTCGTCATTATACTGCTTCTGCAGCTTTGCATAGGCAGACCTTGCCTCACCGTGACTTTTTGCCAGCTCCTCTGCCAGCTGCAGGGCTGTCAGTATACTTACATTCAGCGGATTAACCCTTTTGAGATGACTGGCTGTTTCCTGCATTCTGGCATCCAGCTGGGCTGCCAGCTCCTCCAGCTGCCCGGCTTCGTTGTCACTGCTTTTCAGCTTATAACGGTTTCCCAGAATAGTTACATCCACTATTGTTGCCATAAGCATCACCCTCTAAGTTCTGCGTCAAACTCCTTCTGCACAGCTTCCAAAATCCCCTGGAAGCCCTCATCGGCCTCGGCATCAGTCAAGGTCTTGTCATTGGACTGGAACTGGATGCTGAATGCCATGGACTTCTTGCCAGCAGCGATCTGCTTGCCCTGATATACATCAAACAGGGTGACACCGGCGAAGAACTTGCCGCCATTTCTGGCAATAGTGCGCTCAATCTCCGCTGCGCTGACGTTTTCATCCACCAGCATGGCCAGGTCACGGCTGATGCCAGGATAACGCGGCAGGGATGTGCAGCTGCTCTTGGCTACGGTATACTTCAGCAGTGTCAAAAGGTCCATCTCAAAGACATATGCCTTTTTGGTGATGCCGAAATTCTCAGCCACCTTCGGATGCAGCTCG
>JAEDOE010000178.1 GCA_016302095.1 Anaerovibrio sp.
GGGGAGTCCATGACCAATCCGCTGAAGTATTTTAACAACAATGTCTATGGTATGCAGGTTCTGCTGGAGGCCATGGTGCGCCACGGCGTTGACAAGATTGTTTTTTCTTCTACGGCAGCTACCTATGGCGAGCCGGAGAGGATTCCTATTATGGAGGATGATCGTACAGAGCCTACCAATCCTTATGGTCAGTCCAAGCTGATCATGGAGAAGATGATGAAGTGGGTGAGCCTGGCTAATGGCATCAGATATGTTTCCCTGCGCTATTTTAATGCTGCAGGTGCCATTGAGGATGGCTCTATCGGTGAGGATCACAATCCGGAAACCCACCTTATTCCGCTGATTTTGCAGGTACCGCTGGGCAAGCGGGAGCATATTACAATCTTTGGCGATGATTATCCGACTCCTGATGGAACCTGCCTCAGAGATTATATTCATGTGCTGGATTTGGCAGATGCCCATGTGCTGGCCGTTGACTATCTCCGCAAGGGCGGCGAGAGCAATATTTTTAATCTCGGCAATGGTCAGGGCTTTTCCGTCAAGGAAATGATTGAGGCTGCCGAGGAGGCAACCGGGCACGACATCAAGGTGGAAATCGGCCAGCGTCGTGCAGGGGATCCTGCCCAGCTGATTGCTTCTAGTGAAAAGGCACGCAGCGTGCTTGGCTGGAAGCCTAGGTTTACTGATGTCAGGGCGGTGATTGGCACAGCCTGGAAATGGCATCAGCAGCATCCTGAGGGATATAGCAAATAATGGAATTGTGTAGTCATACCCCTCATTTCACAAAAACATTTGACATAGTTCCATTATTTTTGCTATAATAATATGGCTGTGGAGAGGTGTCCGAGTGGTTTAAGGAGCCGGTCTTGAAAACCGGTGATGTCGCAAGGCACCGTGGGTTCGAATCCCACCCTCTCCGCCATATTCAGGAGCAGTACTCAAGAGGCTGAAGAGGACGGTTTGCTAAATCGTTAGGGTCGCAAGGCTGCGGAGGTTCGAATCCTCTCTGCTCCGCCATTTTGTGAATTAGCCCTTCGGATTTTTCCGAGGGGCTTTTTTGTGTAAAAAATTTGCGCTATAATAAAGTCAGCTTTATCTAGGTGTGGCTGCGCCGGGCACAAGAGGTTGGGGCCGGTAGCAGATTAGCCATGCAAGCGGATATATTGGGAGGCGATATATTATGAAATTTGCAATCGCAGGCTCCGGTGGCACAGGCGGTGTGCTGGGAGCGTATCTTGCCAAGGCTGGCAATGATGTGACATTTCTGGCCAGAGGAAAGCATTTAGAGGCAATCCGTGAGAAGGGACTGACTCTGGAAAGTCAGCATAACGGCAACTTTACGGTTTATCCTGCAAAGGCATGTACGATGGATGAGTACGCTGATAGGCCTGATGTGCTGCTGGTGTGTGTCAAGTATTATGACATTGAGGCTGCCATAGAGCTGGCAAGGCGTACTGCCGGGGAGGATACAATTGTCCTGCCTATCCTGAATGTCTATGGCACAGGTGGCGTCATGCAGGCAGCCCTGCCGGATAAGCTGACGGTGCTGGATGGCTGTATGTATGTTTTTGGCATGATTAAGGAGCCGGGGGTTATCAGCCAGCCTCAGTCCATCCTGCGGGTATTCTATGGCTTCCGTCAGGGGCAGGACAGGCGGCTGGAAGCCAAGGCAAGGGCCCTGGAGCAGGTATTCAAGGCAGCGGGCATAGAGGGGCATTTTACGGATAACATTGCCGCTGACCATCTGCAGAAATTCAGCTTTGTTTCCCCTATGGGGGCGGCAGGCCTGTACTTTAATGCCAAGAGCGAGGACTTCCAGAAGGAAGGGCAGGTGCGTGATACCTTCGTGGGGCTTATTAGGGAGGTGCAGGCCATCGGCGATGCTATGGGGCTGACCTTCAAGAGCGACCTGGTAAAATCCGGGCTGAAGCTGATTGATGCCTTTAAGCCGGGAGGCATGACCTCCATGCAGCGGGATGTGGCCGCAGGACGCCAGTCGGAATTTGCCGGGCTGGTGGACAGCATCGTGGAGCTGGGCAAAAAGCTGAATGTACCGACACCGTACTATGCAAAAATCAGCCAGTGGGGCAAGGAAAATCATATAAAGTGATGTAAAATAAAGCAGGCAGGAAGGGATAGTATACGCTAACCCGTTCCTGCCTGTTGTAGTATCTACCGTTATGTTATTGTAGTAAATCCAAAGAGCTGCCAAGGTTTTGGTTTGCCTGAGCCAGCATGGACTGAGCTGATTGGGCGAGGACATTATACTTGGAGTAATTTGTCATTTCCTTGGCCATATCCGCATCGCGGATTACGCTTTCTGCAGCGGTGGTGTTTTCATGTGAGGTTACAATATTATCATTCATGTAGTTTAAGCGCACTTCCTGAACGCCCAGGGTGGTGGCTGCATTGGTGAGGTACTTTAAAGCCTGGTCCAATGATTGGACAAATTTAAGGGCTTTTTCCCTGGTGCTGACGCAGGAGGCAGTAGAAATTGCTCCCTTTGCAGGATATGGCCAGGTTTCTTCCCGCCAGAGGCGTCGCCTTTTGTCTTCTAAAGAAGTACTTTCAATGAAGTCCTCACCCCACTCCGGTGGCCAGGTTCTATCTTCTTCATAACCCTTCGGCCACGGATTTGGATAATCGCTTTCTTTTGGTTCAATGTCCCAGGTTGAATTTTGGGCTGGGAACAGCGCATCCAGCGTAGTGTTGGGTAGTTGTAGCCTGGTGAACTGGCTGCTGACGGTATCACCTTGAATAACTAAATTTTGCCATGGCAGCTTGCCGCCGACAGTTTCTACCTGGCCTGCAACGCCATCATACAGAGCGAGATCAAAGTCTCCGTCTTTGGTAACATAGCAATGTTTGCCATTGCTATCCTGATAAAAATGCAAAGTTACACCATGATGAGCTGTTATAGGTTGTGTACTGTTACCAGCAGGTGTGCCAGTGATTTGAGAAATGCCCTGTTCCATGGCATCATAAATATCATCTATATTGCTGAGGCCGGCGATGCCGATAACATAACATTCAGTTGCTGAGTTATCTATATGATGCTGACCTGTATTAGCCGGCAGTGTGGCATCAAATTTAACACAAACGAACTGGGGACACTGATTGCATAACACGGAAAAACCTTGTTGGTCTAGAGAAGCAGGCAGATTCGTGCTAGGCAAGTTTAAATCGTAGAAACCAGATGTGTTGCCGTTTCTATTAGTAGTAGTTAGAGCTGGCGTTCCATCGGGCAATGCCCCAGCGGTGTAATTATCCCCTGGCTTTTTAGGTGTGGTGGAATAAGAATTACCTATGGTTGCATTGCTGATGGGGACTGAGGCCATTGTACCAGTATATGCAGTAAAGCCAGAGCCAATATCCTGGTAAGAACCGCCAATATAAACAGACATGTTGTTTGTATTAGGGTTACGAACTACATTATGCGGCTGCTTGGAACTATCATAAACTGTTTGTCCAATAGTGTAAGTAGTGCCTGGTGGATCCTGAGACCAGGTAACTTGGTTTGGGTCATAGACAGTGGAAGGGGGATTTTGCAGAAAATTAGTATTGGGTGCGTATACTGGTAAATTCTTAAAAACAGCGTTAGTATTGGTGTTTTCCGGTATAACAGGTGTAGTATTCTGACTTGGCTGGGCATCAGTATTAAAAAAGGTTGTCTGTTCACCCGGCATAACACCGTTCAAAAGCTGTCTGCCGTTATATTCAGTGGAGTAAGATATGTTGTTCAGCTCCATCAGC
>JAEDOE010000179.1 GCA_016302095.1 Anaerovibrio sp.
GAGAATATTCAGGTGGCAGTATCTGAGCACATGACCCGTTATCCTGTGTGCCGGGAGGACAAGGATGACATTATCGGCTTTTTGCACATCAAGGATTTGATGGGGTACCTGTACAAGCGGCGGCGTCCACGGCTCAGGCAGCTGGTGAGAAAGGCACTGATTGTGCCGGAGACCATGAAAATCAGCATGCTTTTGAAGATGATGCAGCGGGACCGCTCCCAGCTTGCTATTGTGGTGGATGAATATGGCGGTACGGCCGGCATGGTGACCATTGAGGATATTATTGAGGAAATCGTGGGCGAAATTCAGGATGAGTTTGACCAGGAGCGTCCTCTGGCGGAAAAACGGGATGAGTGTTTGTACTCCATTGATGCCAAGCTGCTTCTGGAGGAGGTCTGCGATATTCTGGAAATGGATATCGAGGCGGACAATATTGATACCATCGGTGGCTGGCTCTACAACAATGTCCAGTCACCGCCAAGCATTGGCATGAAGGCAAGCTGGAACGGCAGGGATTTCTTTGTGGAGGAAATGGACAATCTGCGTATTACCAGGATTTTGGCGAAGCTGCCAAAGCCTTTAGTGGAGGAGCATGACGAGATTGTAGACATGACGGAGAGCGCAAAGAAGGAAGAAAATACGGCTCAGTAGTAAAAAGCAGTAAAAAGCAATAAAAAGCAGTAAAAAGCAGCGTAAAGTAATAGTAATTGCAGAAAGCATTAGAATGGATTGCGGGCTGCTGCATTCAGGCGGAAAATTGAAATTTAAATATATCGGGGGGACAGGGGCAATGGTTCTGACAGTGGAGGATTTGGGCAAAAGCTACGGTGAAAAAGCCCTTTTCAGTCATGTAAATCTCAATATCAATGAAGGGGATAAAATCGGTATCGTCGGTGTAAATGGCACTGGCAAGTCCACCTTCCTGCGGACTGTGGCAGGCAGGCTGGCGGCAGACACTGGCAGCATGGTGACCATGCGCAACCTGCGTATCAGCTTTTTGGAGCAGTCCAAGGAATTTGAGGCGGACAATACGGTGCTGATGGAGGCCTTCAAGGATGATAGCCCTTTGATGCAGGCCCTCCGGAATTATGAGTCTGCGTTGGCAAAGAGCGAGGCAGGGGATATGTCGGAGGAAGTGCAAAGGCTTCTGGTAAAGGCATCCGGGCAGATTGATGCCCTGAATGGCTGGAGCATGGAAAGCGAGGCAAAGAGCATCCTGACTCATCTGGGGATAACGGATTTTGAGGCGAAGGTCAGCAGCCTGTCCTCCGGCCAGCAAAAGCGGCTGGCATTGGCTACGGCACTTATTCAGCCCTGCGATTTGCTGCTTTTGGATGAGCCTACCAACCATCTGGACAGCGAGACTATCGGCTGGCTGGAGGAATATCTGGCAAATTGGAAGGGTTCGCTTTTAATGGTTACCCATGACCGTTATTTTTTGGACAGGGTGGCCAGCGGCATACTGGAATTTGACAAGGGCAGGACATACAGCTATCAGGGGAATTATTCCGAGTTTTTGGAGCTGAAGGCGGCAAGGATTGAACGGGAGGAAGCCGGGGAGCGCAAGCGGCAGAATTTCCTCAGGAATGAGCTGGCATGGATTCGCCGGGGCGCCCAGGCACGGTCTACCAAGCAGAAGGCTCGCATTCAGCGTTATGAGCAGGTGCGGGACCAAAAGGTGGATTTGGAGCGGAACAAGGTGGAAATCGGCCTTGCCGGCAGCCGGTTGGGACGGAAGATTATTGAGCTTGACCATGTAAGCTATGAGTGGGAAGGCAAAACCTATATTGAGGATTTGACCTATACGGTGCTGAGAAATGACCGTATAGGTATTTTGGGTGGCAATGGTACGGGCAAATCCACCCTTCTGAATATTATTGCCGGGCGGCTGCAGCCAACTGGCGGCAGCGTGGATATAGGTCAGACTGTGAAGATTGGTTATTTTGCCCAGACCAATGCAGAGATGGATGGCAGGCTGCGTGCCAAGGAATACATTCAGGAAGCGGCACATTATATCACGATGGCGGATGGCACTAAGCTGTCGGCAGGGCAGCTGATGGAGCGTTTTTTGTTTCCGCCGGATTTGCAGTATACGGAGGTGGCACGCCTGTCAGGTGGTGAAAAACGCCGCTTGTATCTTCTGCGGGTGCTGATGGAGGCACCGAATGTATTGCTCCTTGATGAGCCTACCAATGATTTGGATTTGGAAACCATGGGTATCCTGGAGAATTTTATTGAGGATTTCAACGGGGCGATTATTTTTGTATCCCATGACCGCTTCTTTACTGACCGCATGGCAAAAAAGGTTTTTGTGTATGACAAAAATGACTTTGGCAAAATCAATTTTTATGTGGGCGGCTATAGTGATTACAAGGCGAGGGCTGAGGCAGAGGAAAAGGCGGCTGCCAGGGCGGTGGTTAGCAGTCCCGTCAATAAAAAGCAGCAGGGGGCAGATATGGCGGCTTCTGCTGAGAAGAAGCCTGCCCAGAAGGAAAAGACCCAGAAAAAAGGGCTTACCATGTCTGAGAAGCGTGAATATGGCGAGATTGAGGCGATTATTGCCAGCAAGGAAGGGGAGCTGAAGGGCATCCACTACCAGATGGAATTATATGCGGCGGATTATAGCAAAATCAGTGAACTGACGGGGGAGGAAACCAGGGTATCAGCGGAACTGGAAAAGCTGATGGAACGCTGGGCTTACCTTGAGGAAAAGGCGGAGGAAGTATGATCTGCCAAAAGTAGCTGGCAAAAATGTCCAATTTGGTATTGCAGTTTAGGGGAAAAAATAGCTGGCAAAAAAATGCGGCAGGTAAAAATCAGCTGTGGAAGAAATGTGAAGTGTCAAAATGAATGGGGGGACGGACATGGAGTCGAAGAAAGTGCTGAACTTTTATAAGGCACTGGCAAATCTCAGGGAAATTGAGGCACAGGAACCGCCTTATGATACTGTTACGGAAACTGGCATGGTTGCCCTGTATGGAATATGTTTTGAGCAGGCATGGAAGGCCATGAAGGACAGGCTGGAGTTTTCAGGCTATGCAGAGCAGAAGCTGGGTTCACCAAGGGCTGTTATTAAACTGGCATATCAGGTGAATATGCTGGCTGATGAGCAGCTTTGGCTGGATGCGCTGCAGGCACGCAACAATGTAGCTCATTCTTATAATGAACAGATTGCCTTGGGAATTATTGCAGACAGCAAGTCAAAATTTCTTGCTATGTTTGAGGTGTTAAAACGGGAAATAGAAGAAAATTGGGTGTGATATAAATGGATTTGCCGGAAAAAGTGCGCCTGGGGATTGTTGACCTGGCAAAAAAATATGATATTGACGAGGTAATTCTGTTTGGCTCCCGGGCAAGAGGTGACAACAAGCCCCGCAGTGATGTGGATTTGGCAGTGCGTGGCGGCAATATAACCTGCTTTTCCCTTGATGTGGATGAAGAAATTCCTACTCTGCTGATGTTTGATGTAGTAAATCTTGATTGGGCTGTCCAGCCTGAACTGCTGGAGGAAATTGCCAGGGATGGCGTAGTTTTGTACAGTCGGTGATGAAGGGCAATAGATTAGTCGGTGTCTACTTATTTATTGGGTATGTCAGATGATTTGTGATAAGTATATAGGTTCTAAAATATTTTGCAAAAAAGCATCATTTGTGGTAAGATTTTGTTAGAAGATATGTTGCAATAGTTTTGTTGGGCATACTGGGATGGTG
>JAEDOE010000180.1 GCA_016302095.1 Anaerovibrio sp.
TACGGGGCAGTGGCACTGGCGTTGTCATGGCTCCCTGTTTATGCCGGCTGTGATTTTCCTGTGCATGTCAGGGCGGCGGCTCTTGCGGTTCTGCCGTTTCTGCTGACAGGAGGCATTCACTGTGATGGCTTCATGGATACGGTGGATGGCATTTTTTCCGGCCGTGACAGGGAGCGGATGCTGGAAATCATGAAGGACAGCTGTACAGGCTCCTTTGCGGTGGTTTCCTTCGGTATTTTGCTGCTGTTGCAGTATGCGGTGCTGCTGGATATGCCCTTGGAGGTGCTGCCTATGGCAATGCTGGCAATGCCTGTAGTGGGGCGGCTGATGATGGTTATCGGCATTTCCCTGTTCCCTTATGCCCGCCCTGAGGGCATGGGAAAGGCTTTCGGCAAATATGCGGATAGAAAGAGCTGCTTCTGGGTGGCTGCCTATACTGTGGCGATTCTGGCATTGCTGGGCTGGCAGGCGATTTTAGCGGCAGCTGCTGCGGCTGTATTTGCCTTTTGGTGCGGCGGGTATGTTACAAGGCTATTGGGCGGACTGACAGGGGATGTGTATGGCACGCTGTGCACTGTCAGCGAATTAATTGTGTTATTGGTATATTTATGCACTTATTCTGTATTTTTTTAGGCTATGGCGAGATTTTTTCTGCATATTTTGCCAGCCTTGCAGGATTTTTGCCATTTATGGCGAATTGTATATGCAAAAGAGAATATCTCGGATTTTGAATAGCGCGGATTATACCGGGGGATTATCAGGAGGATAAATGCCGCAGAAGGTAAATTCCGTAAAAGAGAGGGATTGTTATGATTATAAAAGTTTTGGTGCCTGGTTCCTGTGGTGAGCTTGCCCAGGGGTGGAAGGATGGACAGCCGTTTATGATAACCTGCCCGATAGGGCTGTATTCCAGGGCATTGGTTACTGACCGTACTTCGGCAAAGACCGGGCTGGGCAAAAAGGCTGAGCTGGCTTTGAAGACAACTGTCAGCTATATGGGCTTTGATAATTTTCCTTTGGGGCTGGCACTTGAATCGCAGCTGCCCACAGGCAAGGGCATGGCTGCCAGCACGGCTGATATTGTGGCAGTGATTCAGGCTGTTTCTGCAGCGATTGACGAGGAGCTGGAGCCGGAGGAGATTGCGGAGATTGCTGCCGGTATTGAGCCTACAGACGGCATTTTCTACCCTGGGATAGTCAGGATGAATTATATGACCGGGGAGCTTTTGCAGAGCTATGGCAATGCGCCGAAGATGATTATTGCCATGTTTGATACCGGCGGCACAATTAACACGATTGAGTTCCATTCAGAGTACCATGGGCATGAAAACAGCCCGCAGGAGCTTTTGGATGCCATTGAGGAGCTGGACAGGGATTTTTCGGCACAGCAGATTGGCAAGGTGGCAACCCTGAGTGCACTTGCTAATCAGCGCCTGGTGCACAAGCCGCAGCTGGAGGAGATTATTGAGTATGCGCAGTCCCTGGGGGCGCTGGGGGTAAATGTTGCCCATAGCGGCACGATGATGGGAGTGCTTTTTGCGGCTGATGAGTCTATGAATAAGGTGCTGGAGGCGGCTAAGCTGATAGGGGCGAAGTTCCCTCATCTGGAGTATTTTGAGACGGAGCGTTTAATTTCTGGTGGTTATGAGATTGAGCAGCGGTAGGCTGCAGAGTTTTGTGCATGGCGGCGATATATATTCGGCAGAAAGCCCACTGGGGCATTGGCTGGATTTCAGTGCCAACATAAACCCTCTTGGGTTGTCGGAAAGCGTAAAAAAAGCGATTATGGCAGGGATAGAAGGCCTGGTTCATTATCCTGACCCGCAGGGGAGGGAGCTGAAGCAGGCTATTTCTGCATCGTATCGTGTGCCGGAGAAGGCGGTTGTGCTGGGCAATGGCGCCGCTGAGCTGTTTTATGTGTATTTTCATACAAGAAGGCCGGAGCGTGTGCTGTTGCCTGTGCCTTCATTTAGTGAGTATGAAAAGGCTGCCCGTAGTTCCGGGGCGGAAATTAAGTATTTTTATTTGCAGGAGCAGGAGGATTTCCGGCTTGATTTTACCAGGCTGCGGTCTGAAATGGCAGGCTGCCGTACTGTAGTGCTTGGCAATCCCAACAACCCAACCGGGGAACTGCTGGCACGGAAAGCTGTGGAGTGTTTCGTGAAAGCAGCCGGGGAGGCAGGTATCGATGTTATGGTAGACGAGTCCTTCCTGGATTTTCGGTCTGACCGCCAGCTTTATTCTGTAGCGGATTTGGTGACAGAATACGATAATCTGCTGGTTATCAGCTCACTGACGAAGGCTTTTGCCATCCCGGGGCTGAGGCTTGGCTACGGTGCAGCTGCTGAGGGGCTTGTCAAGGAACTGGAATTTAACAAGGATACATGGAATGTGAATTCCTTGGCACAGGCGGCAGGCATAGCGGCACTGGGAGATGCCGGGTATAAGGCAGGGACATTGGAATTTATCAATCAAAATGTGACATATATGTACAAGAGGCTGCGGCAGCTGGAAGGGCTGAAGGTGTATGAGCCGTCAGTGAATTTTGTGTTGCTGAATATAGCAGGCTGCGGCATGGAAAGCTGGCAGCTGGCAGAAAAAATGCGGCAGAAGGGCGTCCTAATCAGGGATTGCAGCAATTATCCAGGGCTTGATACCCGATTTGTCAGGGTTGCCGTGCGCGGCATGGAAGAAAACAGGCTGATGCTGCGGGCATTGCAGGAATGCCTGGGAGTATGATTTTATTTGAGGCTTGAATGGTTTGCAGATTTAGGAGATGAATCGCATGAATAAAGTTACGAGGCTGATTTTGGTGCGCCACGGTCAGACTGTATGGAATAAGCTGGGGAAATATCAGGGGCAGGCGGATATTGAATTGTCTGAGATTGGGGTGGAACAGGCTGAACAGCTGGGTAAGAAGTTCGCCTATCCGGAGGTTAAGGCTGTTTATGCCAGTCCCCTGAAAAGGGCAGCCGCTACCGGCAGGGCTATTGCAGATGTGCTGGGATTGGAAGTAGTGACCTGTGATGAGCTGAAGGAAATTTCCTTTGGGGATTGGGAAGGGCTTACTTATGAAGAAATAAATGCTACCTGGTCCTCTGTGCATGATGGCTTGTTCAATCGTCCTGATATTACAGCCTGTCCAAATGGGGAAGGATTTTTCAGTGTACAGGAAAGAGCGGTGGGCAAGCTGAAGCAGCTGGTGGAGAAGCACAAGGGAGAAGATTTTGTCATTGCGGCTCATGGCGGCGTTAACCGCACCTTGCTTTGCTATGCCCTTGACCTGCCACTTAGGTATATGTGGAATATTCGTCAGGACAATACGGCTGTTAATGTGATCAGCTTTTATGAAGGCGGCAGGATTACAGTGGATTTGATGAATGATACGCATCATTTGGAGAAAAAATAATTTTTTTTAGAAAAAGTGTTGACAGCGGGCAGAAATTCGTGTAATATATACATCGTTGTCGCTGACATATCCTTGAGAGCCACGCGGAGAGCGGTAGGCAGGGGTAGGAAGTGACAGAGACGATAAAAAATATTTCAAAAAAGTTCTTGACAAGATGAACGGATTGAGGTATTATATAAAAGCTGACTCACACAGCGGTCTTACAAAGAGCTTACAAAAACTTTACAGGCTGTTGATGATGAGAGGCAGTGTTCCTTGAAAACTAAACAATGCA
>JAEDOE010000181.1 GCA_016302095.1 Anaerovibrio sp.
GTATGATTATCGGTATTACCCGTGGTACTACCAAGGCTCATATCGTTCGTGCAACTCTTGAGTCCCTGGCATATCAGACCAAGGATGTTCTGGGTGCAATGGAAGCTGATTCCGGCATCAAGCTGGCTGCTTTGAAGGTAGATGGCGGTGCTGTTGCCAACAACCTGATGATGCAGTTCCAGGCTGATATTCTGGGCGTTCCTGTAGATCGTCCTCAGATTATCGAGACTACTGCTCTCGGTGCTGCTTATCTGGCAGGTCTTGCTGTAGGCGTATGGAACAGCAAGGAGGAGCTGAAGACTGCCTGGAAGCTGGATGTACGCTTCGAGCCTGTAATGCCTGCTGAGGAGGCTGCTAAGCTCTACAAGGGCTGGAGAAAGGCTGTTAAGCACGCTATGCACTGGCTGGAGGATGAGGAGTAATCCTTATTCGGTAAAAGTTTGTTAAGAGATCTATTGAATGGTTGTTTTTTGAATTCGTTGCCTGCTGCCGGTTCTGCCGGCAGCAGGTATGAATTCGGGCATGCTGAGGGGTTTGCCCGTATAGAAATTTTTTGTTACGTTATACGAAAGAGGGATGTAAAATGGATAATCTGTTAGGCGAGTTCATGGGAACTATGGTTCTGATGGTATTTGGTGTAGGCGTTAACGCTAACTTGAACCTGGCGAAGTCCTATGCAAGAGGTGCTGGCTGGATTTGTACAGCATGGGGCTGGGGTCTCGCAGTATTGCTGGGTGTATACACTTCTGTAGCACTGGGTGCTCCGCAGGCTGATATCAACCCTTCCGTTACTATTGCAAAGATGTATCTCGGTACTTATACTCCTGCTCAGTTTGTTGCTACTATGCTGGTACAGACTGCTGGCGGTATTGTTGGTTCCATCATCGTTTACCTCTGCTTCCTGGGCCACTGGGCTGAGACTGAGGGCGGCAAGGTAGGTATCTTCGCTACCGGTACTGCAACTGGCGGTATCTTCAACGGCTTCCTCTCCGAGTTTATCTGTACTTTCTTCCTGATGTTCTGCATCCTGATGATCTTCTCCGCTCCTAATGGTCCATTGCCAGCTGGTTTCGGTCCTTACTGCGTAGCTCTGCTCATCGTGGCAATCGGTCTTTCCCTGGGCGGCTGCTCCGGTTATGCTATGAACATGGCTCGTGACCTCGGTCCTCGTATTGCTTTTGCTATCCTCCCTATTCCTAACAAGGGCAGCGGCAACTGGGGCTATGCTTGGGTTCCATGTATCGCTCCTATGGCTGGTGCTCTGGTAGCTGCTGTTGTAGCTCGCGCTCTGGGTGTAGCTTAATTTACTCTCTTGTTGTTTGACTAATGGCTAAAAGTTAAATATTTATTGCATCCCCATCTGCTGTCAGGTGGGGATGTTTTTTTAGAATTTTGTATGATATAATGGAACAAGAATCTTTTATCAGGGAGGCGTTTTTTATGAATGGAAATGTGTTGAAGGGCATTGGCGTAGCAGTGATTGTCCTGCTTCTGGCAGTGGCATATAATATGTATTCTTCTTCGGTGGAGAATGATTTCAAGGATATTTCCCGCACGGAAACCTATCGCATGGGTGACCATTTTACCGGCTTTTATCACAGGCCGGGCTGTCCGAAGCTGCAGCAGGCTCATGGCGGCGGTATCAGGTTTGAGTCCAATGAGGCTGCCAGGGCAGAAGGATATAGCCCTTGCAAACGTTGTGATCCGGATGGACCAAATGAATGATGCAGGCAGTGCAGGTAATATTTCTGTAGAAAATATGCAGGGTAAAGGAAAGTGATAGTATGGCTTTGACGGCTCCTACAGCCCCAACTCCTCCGACACCGCCTGTAGTGCCGGGGGCAAGGCAGAGCAGCTCTCAGGATGGCAATGCCGGGCAGGAAGCAGGCAATGGTGCCTCGGCAGCGGCTGAAATGGGGCGTGGCTTCGGCGTTCACATAACCATCAATCCTCCCGGACAGGCCGACTCCGGGAAAGGGGGCGGCCAGGAGAATACCGTGGTGCAGACTGTACCGCCGGGGCAGCAGGCAGGGGCGGAGCAGGGCAAGGCTGCTGAGAGGCCTGCTTCTGCCCAGGATAGCGATGCAGCAGCGGCGGAGGTGGCACAGCAGGCACGGCAGGCAGCTGTGCAGCAGATGCTGGGGGAGGATGAAGGCAGCCAGCAGCAGGCAGAGGCTGCGGTAAGGACGGACAATCCCTGGTACCTGCCTTCCGGCAATATGTCCTTCATGACTTTTCTGCCCTTTCTAATTGTTTTTGTGGCAGCGTTTATTACCTTTACCCTGAGAAATCTCAGCAAAAAGGATGGCGTGGCGAAACCCGGAAGCAGGGAGCAGGGAAAGGCTTCCACCAGGAAAGCTGCCGGCAGGGAGCAGCAGGACAAGCTTTTGCGAACTGTTCAGCCGGTGACTGCCCAAAAGGAAGAAAAGTCCAAGGGCAGGCACTTTGAAATGAGAATTTAGCTATAATTTTTTTACAAATTGAAAAATATAAAGTATAATAGATTCGATATAGATAAATTGGCAAAGCCAAAATTTGTGGGGGCGAACAGTTTTGTTAGATATTAAATTTGTCAGAGAAAATCTTGATGCGGTTCAGGCTATGCTGCGCAATCGTCAGAATAAACTTTCCTTGGATGGCTTCAAGGAGCTGGAGGAAAAGCGCCGTGCCATCCTCAGTGAGGTTGAGGTGCTGAAGAATAAGCGCAACACTGTTTCCAAGCAGGTGGGGCAGATGAAGAAAAACGGCGAGAATACAGATGCTGTTTTTGCTGAGATGCGCCAGGTAGGCGAGCAGATTGATGCCCTGGATGCAGAGCTGAAGCAGGTGGAGACCGAGCTGCGCAACATCATGCTGAGCATTCCGAATATGCCAAAGGACGATGTGCCTGTTGGCGTAGACGAAAATGACAATCCAGAGGTGCGCCGTTTCATGGAGCCGACCAGGTTTGACTTTGAGCCGAAGGCTCACTGGGACATCGGCGAGGCGCTGGATATTATTGATGCGGAGCGTGCTGCCAAGGTTACCGGTGCCAGGTTTACCTTCTACAAGGGCATGGGTGCCCGTCTTGAGCGTGCCCTGATTAACTTCATGATGGATTTGCATGCCAACAAGCACGGCTATACGGAGATGCTGGCTCCGTGCATGGTCAACACCAGCAGCATGATCGGCACCGGCCAGCTGCCGAAGTTTGCCGAGGATATGTTCAAGGTAGAGGGGACCGATTATTATATGGTGCCTACTGCCGAGGTGCCTACTACCAACTATCATCGGGAAGAAATTCTTGATGCTGCCCAGCTGCCGGAGTATTACTGTGCCTATACGGCATGCTATCGTGCCGAGGCAGGCAGTGCCGGCCGTGATACCCGCGGCCTGATTCGCCAGCACCAGTTCAACAAGGTTGAGCTTATCAAGTTCTCCAAGCCTGAGGATTCCTGGGATGAGCTGGAGAAGATGGTTAATGATGCGGAGGATGTGCTGAAGGTTCTGGAGCTTCCTTATCGCGTGATTACCCTGTGTACCGGCGATATGGGCTTTACTTCTGCCAAGACTTATGATATTGAGGTCTGGATGCCGGCTCAGAATACCTACCGGGAGATTTCTTCCTGCTCCAACTGCCTTGATTTCCAGGCGCGCCGTGCAGGCATCAAGTTCCGCCGGGAGCAGAAGGGCAAGCC
>JAEDOE010000182.1 GCA_016302095.1 Anaerovibrio sp.
TCCTGCTGCCTTTGTTACTTACATCCGGGCAATCCTGTTGCGTGACACCGGTGCAACTATTTCTCCTTTCAATGCCTTCATCATCCTGCAGGGCGTGGAAACCCTGTCCCTGCGCGTAGAGCGTCATGTGGAAAACACCAAGAAGGTTGTTGAGTTCCTCAGCAAGCATCCGCTGGTGGAGAAGGTAAATCATCCATCCCTGCCTGACCATCCTGACCATGAGCTGTACAAGAAGTATTTCCCTAACGGCGGTGCTTCCATCTTTACCTTCAACATCAAGGGCGGTCAGAAGGAAGCTCATGCTTTCATTGACAATCTGGAGATTTTCTCCCTGCTGGCAAACGTGGCAGATGTAAAGAGCCTTGTTATCCATCCTGCTACCACTACTCATTCCCAGCTGACGGAGGAGGAGCTTACTGACCAGGGCATTTATCAGAACACTATCAGGCTTTCCATCGGTACTGAGCATATTGATGATATTATTGCTGACCTGGAGAAGGGCTTTGCAGCAGTAAAGTAAGCTTGATTAGCCTAGCATCTCTCTTATTAACATAAAAACATACAGTGGACAAAAAACAGGCGGTTACAGCCTTCACCTTGTGGGAGTGGAGCTGTGACCGCCTGTTTGCGTCCCAAATCATTTATTTTTTCAGTCATTTGTTTTTGCAAAAATCATTTACGCCAGGTTGTTTTCCTGCCAGCAGATATATACTGCCAAAATACCATCAGCTAAAGCTATGGTGATTTTTTCACCGTCTGCTTCGTTGCTGACAGCATAAGGAAGCTCCTGGGTGAGCTCCGCATCCTGCAAGGGCCAGTATACCCCCTGAATGGTAACGCCGGAGGCTGCTGCCGTCAGGGGAAGCAGGGAAATTGCCTTGGCTTGCCTTCTCAATGCCAGATTGATTTTTTCCTTGCCGCGCAGAAAAAATACTGCTTCCTGCTCATCGGCAATACAGCCATGAAGCCTGCTGTGCCCAAAAGAAAAAATTGTACTGTAGGCATGGTCAAAGCGGCCGCCCATTGCACCTGTTAAAACGACATATTTTTGCTCTGCTGCCGCCATTTCCAGTGCCAGCTGGGTATCGGTATAATCCTTTTTGACAGGGAATTTCTCAATGGGAACATTGTTTTCTTCCGCCCACTGCCAGGACTGTTCTGTTGCGCTGTCACCATCGCCAATAAGCCTCAGCGGTACAAGCCCGGCACGATGGCAGCAGTCTATGCCGCGGTCAATGCACCACAGCTGCCTGCCACCGGCTGCCTGGCACAGCCAATCAGCCGCAGGTGCCCTGCCGCCACCTGCCAAAAGCAACTCTCCCGGGGGCAGGGGAGCGGAATAGCTGACATGCACCTCCGGCAGCGATATTGTATTATTTTCAGTTGTCTTTACCTGCATTTTTGCCTCCCTGCATAATCTTGCGATATCTATGGAATACCCCTGCTGCTTTGCCAGACAAGGACATTTTGGATTACAAATATATTTTCTTATGATAGCCTGCTGGTGTCAATACCTGCTGCAAAAGTATTTGTGGCAGATTTTAATTCACAATTTGTTAAGGGAATTGCCTTGTCAGAAAAGCTATAAAGTCAATCTCTAAAACTAAAATGAATAAATTTTCGTAAAATAAAAGATATTCCCAATAAAAACATGCAATATAGCCCATTTTTATGCTATAATCAGCGTGTAAATGCATTTTGTTATTTATTATTGACAAATGCTGGCAAATCTGTTATTCTTTAATTAGAATTAAATAATAATTATTATTTATAAGTAACAGATATTAATGTAGCCGGGTGTACTGATTGTGGAGTAAGCTGGCGGAGGAGAGTGTGTATCTGTTATAAGTGTGTATTATGTTTAAGGGGGCGTTGTGTATGGAGCATTTGGCGTTAAGCATCAGGGTTCCGATTGAGCAGGATAATCCCAGCATTGTCCGGGACAATGCAAAGTGCATCAAATGCGGCATGTGCAAGGAGATTTGTACCAATCAGATTGGCGTGCACGGCACATATACCTTTGAGGAGACTAACGGGCTGGCAGTCTGTATCAACTGCGGTCAGTGTGCCAATGTGTGCCCGGTAGACAGCATTACTGAGCGCTATGAGTATCCTGATGTGAGGGCTGCCGTGCAGGATAAGGACAAGGTAGTGATTGTCAGCACCTCGCCGTCTGTCAGGGCTGCTCTGGGTGAGGAGTTCGGCATGGCTGACGGCAGCTTCGTGCAGGGGAAGATGGTAGCACTCCTGAGAAAGCTGGGTGCCGACTACGTGCTGGACACCAATTTTGCCGCTGACCTGACTATCGTAGAGGAAGCCAGCGAGCTGATTGAGCGTGTCACCAAGGGGACAGCACCGCTGCCTCAGTTTACCAGCTGCTGCCCGGCATGGATAAAGTATGCGGAAATCTATCATCCGGAAATCCTGCCGCATATTTCCACAGCCAAGAGCCCTATTGGTATGCAGGGGCCTACCATCAAGACTTATTTTGCGAAAAAAATGGGTATTGATCCGGCAAAGATTGTCAATGTGGCATTGACGCCTTGTGTTGCTAAGAAATTTGAAATCCGCCGGGAGGAGTTGAAGGCTGCCGCAGATTATCTGCAGACAGAGGGTATACGGGATATGGATTTTGTGATGACTACCCGGGAACTTGCCAGGTGGTGCAAGGAAGAAGGCATTAATTTTGCAGATCTCGAGGACAGCGATTTTGATAAGTTCATGGGAGAGGCATCCGGCGCGGCTGTCATCCTCGGCAATACCGGCGGTGTAATGGAGGCTGCCCTGCGGACTGCCTATGAGTACATCACCGGGGAGACTGCTCCTGATGTGCTTTTTCAGCTGGAGCCTGTCCGCGGCTACGACGGCATCAGGGAGGCTGAGCTGAAGGTAGGCGATCTGGATGTGCGTGTGGCTATTGTCTACGGCACAGCCAATGCGGAAAAGTTGCTGGCAGACATTAGCAGCGGCAAGAAGCAGTATCATTTTGTAGAGGTCATGACCTGTCCGGGAGGCTGCATCGGCGGTGGCGGACAGCCGAAGGATTTTGATAAGGACAGGGATGAAGTGCGGAAATCCCGCATTGCCAGCCTGTACGCCCAGGATGCTTCCATGAGCCTGCGCAAGAGCCATGAAAATCCTGATATCAAGGCAATATATGAGGAATTCTATGACAAGCCCCTCAGTGAGCTGGCTGAAAAGATGCTTCATACCTCATATACGGATAGAAGCAATACCATCAGCAGAAAAAATAATTCTGCTGACCAGACAGGAAATGTGGATAAAACAGTAAAAGGAGAGACGAATATGAAGACATGGAAGTGCAAGATTTGTGGTTATGTTTATGAAGGTGACAGCCTGCCGGCAGATTTCAAGTGTCCAATCTGCAAGCAGCCAGCTACTGCTTTTGAGGAAGTTGCTGCACCTAGAGCGGACGCTGTGCAGGGCAATAAATATGCAGGTACTCAGACGGAAAAGAATTTGCATACTGCCTTTGCCGGTGAATCTCAGGCGCGAAACAAGTACACTTATTTCGCCTCTGTGGCACAGGGAGAGGGCTTTGAGCAGATTGCGGCTCTGTTCCTGAAGACTGCCGAGAATGAAAAGGCGCATGCCAAGATGTGGTTCCAGGAGCTGGGAGAGCTGGGAGATACCAAGGCAAATCTTG
>JAEDOE010000183.1 GCA_016302095.1 Anaerovibrio sp.
CCGCAGTGTTCAGCGAACCAAGAATCCCCTGCCTTTAGGCATGGGGAGTGTCAATTGATATGGTTTTGTTTATTTTATGAGAAAGAGAAAGATGGTTTTTGCATGCGTATAGTACCTGTGGAGCTGGGGAAGGACAGCTACAATATTTATATTGGCAATGGATTGGGTGAGAAAATAGCAGATTTTTGCCGTCAGGGCAGTTTTTCCGGCAAGGGGCTGATTATTACTGATACCAATGTGGGACCGCTGTATGGAGAGTGGCTTTCAGGCTTGCTGCGTCAGGGCGGCATTGAGGCGGAGGTTTACGAGATTGCTGCCGGTGAAAGCTCCAAGTCCCTGGCTGTGGCGGAGGATTTGTTTACCAGATGCATAGAGCTGGGGCTGGACAGGAAATCCCCGATTTTTGCCCTGGGAGGCGGCGTGGTCGGCGATCTGGCCGGCTTTGTGGCAGCTTCCTACATGCGGGGGGTGCCTTTTGTACAGGTGCCTACCAGCCTGCTGGCACAGGTTGATTCCAGCGTGGGTGGCAAGGTAGCGGTAAATCACCGGCTGGGCAAGAACCTGATTGGTGCCTTTTATCAGCCCAAGGCGGTGTTCATGGATTTAAATACGCTGCAAACCCTGCCTAAGAGGGAGATTTACACGGGACTGGGCGAGATTATCAAATACGGCATTATTTATGATAAAGAATTTTTCAAGTATCTTGAGGATAATCCGGAGCCGGTGCTGAGCCTTGACAATGAGGCTGCTCTGCACATGACGGCGCGTTCCTGTGAAATCAAGGCAGAGGTGGTCAGCCAGGATGAAAAGGAGCTGGGCTTGCGGGCGATTTTGAATTTCGGTCACACGGCGGCTCACGCCATCGAAAAGAACACCGGCTACACCAGGTATAACCACGGGGAGGCTGTGGGCATCGGCATGGTGTGCGCGGCACACATCAGCCAGGCTATGGGCATGATAGATAGTGCTTCGGTGGAGCGTGTCATCCGGCTTATTGAGGCATTGCATCTGCCAATCAGGGCAGAGGGCTGTACCGTTGACCAGCTCTATGGGGATATTTTCCACGACAAGAAGACCGTAGGCGGCAAGGTAAAGTGGATTTTGATGGATGGCAGCATTGGCACTGTCACCGGCAGGAACGATGTGCCAGAGGCTGTGGTGCGTGAAGCCATGGGGAAGATTGTATAATTGTATATGTGTTGATGGACAGGCTGTTACTATAATGTGTTTATTGGGTAGCAGTCTGTTTGTTTATAGCTTTATAATGAAGATGCTAGGGGAAGATAATAGCTAGGGGGATATGCTATGGGGGAAAAAGATATTGCACAGAAGAATTTTGAGGCATATAATGATGTTGTAGCCGATATCGTGAATGGCAGCCTTTTTGATGGCAGGGAGATTATCAAGGCGGACAGCCTGGTGGATGCTCAGCCCTTTTCTCAGTACAAGGCTGACGATGGCACGTTGCATGAGCAGGAGCGTGATGTGGCAAAATATTGCATGGATGTGAAGTGCAATGTTCGCCTGGCACTGATTGGCTTTGAAAACCAGATTGCTATAGATTGGGATATGCCTATAAGGGTTTTTGGCTATGATGGTGATTCCTATCGGGATGAGATGAATCAGGATAAGGTTGTAGCTGATGAGATTACTGGCAAAAAACGCAGGGTACGCAATAAGCGATATCCTGTCATAACGCTGGTGCTGTATTTTGGCAAAACTCCTTGGAAGAAGCCTTTGAGCCTATATGATGTGATTGATGTGCCCGATATATTGAAGCCGTTTGTCAATGATTTCAAAATAAATATCATTGATGTTCCGAGGCTCACTCCTGAGCAGGTAAAGAAATATAAAGGTGATTTTCAGATTATTGCTGACTATTTTGTACAGATTAATAGCGGCAGGGAGTATATACCATCAACAAAAAAGATACAGCATACCGACAGCATGCTGAAGCTGATGTCGGTTTTGACCAAGGATATGCGCTATGCTGAAAGCATAGCAGATCATTCTTTTGAAACGGAGGGAACCAATATGTGTGAGGTACTGGATAGAATAGTGGCACAAGGTGAAGCAAGGGGAGAAGCACGAGGAGAAGCACGAGGAGAAGCACGAGGCAGAGAAAAAAACAGGATGGAAATGATTAACAACATGCTGAAGGAGAATATCAGCATCGAGGTTATTGCCAGAGTTGCCAAGATGACAGTTGAGCAGGTGGCAGCTATCAGCAAAAAGACGGCTATTATTTGATGAGTATAGAATATTGTTAGCGGAAAATCTCTTGACATCGCTTCCTTCTCTGTGATATTATATTGAGGTATTTGGGCGGTCCTCTGATCAAGGCTATATTAGAATCCAACACTTGGCACGAACGTCCGTAAAGAGGAGGAAATGAAATGAACATTATTCAGGAATTAGAGAAAGAACAGCTCAGAAGCGATATCCCGGCTTTCCAGCAGGGTGATACCGTAAACTGCCTGGTAAAGGTAGTGGAGGGTTCCCGTGAGCGTATTCAGGCTTTTGAGGGCGTTGTAATTGCGCGCTCCGGCTCCGGCGTTCGTGAGACTTTCACCGTTCGCAAGATTTCCTGCGGCATCGGTGTAGAGCGTACTTTCCCAGTACATTCCCCACGTTTGGAGAAGATTGAGGTTAAGCGTCGTGGCGTAGTTCGTCGTGCGAAGCTGTACTACATCCGTAACCTCACTGGTAAGGCTGCTCGTATCCGCGAGAAGCGTTAATTCCGGTAATTGTAGAGGCTGCCTTTTTGGTCAGCCTCTATTTTTCGTTACAGGCAGTTTCTGAAAAATAGCTGATAGTATTGTGGTATTGTGATATTATATTGTGGTATTATCATGTTGTTATGTCAGTATATATTATTATATGTTATTACTATATTACAGCATTGTGCTGATGTGACAGCAGCACAGCAAGAGAGAATGCAGAGGTGTTGGTATGGATAATTTAGGGGAAGAAATCAAGGATTGGGTAATATCCATTGTAATTGCCGTGGTGCTGGCAATGATTATTCGCAATTTTATCGTGGAGCCGTATCTGGTGGATGGCCCTTCTATGCGGCCTACCCTGGAAAATCAGCAGCGGCTGATTGTAAATAGGTTTATCTACCATCTCCGTGCGCCGGAGAAGGGGGAAATCCTGATTTTCAAGTATCCGAAGGATCAGAGCCGTGATTTTATCAAGCGTGTGATTGCCGTGCCGGGAGATACTATCGAAATCAAGGATGGCAACGTGTTTGTCAATGATGAGCTGCAGACTGAGAATTATATTCTCAGCAAATGCCGGGGGGATTATCCGAAGGTTACTATCCCGGAGGGGCATATCTTTGTGATGGGGGATAACCGCAATAACTCCGAGGACAGCCGCTTCCCGGATGTAGGCTTTGTGCCTTTTGATTTAATCAAGGGCAAGGCAATGGTGGTGTTCTGGCCTTTTGCCGATATGAAGGTTTTGCCGTGAGCTGAGAACCAGATACAATAATTTCAGAAAAATAAAAGGTACTGTTATGGTGCTTCCCCACTGGGGAATTGGACATGACAGTACCTTTTTCATATGCATTTTTATCTTAATGTGGCAGAAGACTCCCTGCCTCTATAGGCTGGAGATGAATGCCACGTCCACCGAAT
>JAEDOE010000184.1 GCA_016302095.1 Anaerovibrio sp.
TTTTGAGCAAAAAAATACCCTCAGCCAAGATGCCTGAGGGCTGAAAGGGATTGACTATAGGGATGTACTATAGGGAATACATCACCTTAACTGCTGCGGCTGAGAAATGGCGTTGGAAAAAAACAGCCGCTGCAGGTGGTAAGCTACATACTAAATATTCAAGCTGTAAACTTATCTTGGTATAAGGATAGCACAAATGGTTATACAAGTCAAGTAGAAATTGTATATTATTTTAAATTAATTTCACGATATTTGAATTAAAAAGTCTACTGATTACGGAAATGGTATGGTGATATGGGTATGATTTCGTATTAATTGCAATCAAATAAAAAAATCGAAAAATGCAAGTTGTCAAATGTCTTTCTGAACAAAATTTCAGCATGCCTATCAAGGGGATATGCAGCAAAGGAAAGAACCCAAAGAAACCTTGAGGGAGACTTTGACTTTACATATATTTTCCAGTATTATTTTCTATACTGAAGTGTGATTTATAGGAGGATAATATATGCAGGTGGCTGTGTTGGCCAGTGGCAGCAAGGGAAATGCCACGTTTATTGAACTGGATGGCAAGAAGCTTTTGATAGATGCCGGTATCAGCGCCAGGCGCATCCGGCAGGAGCTGGAGGGCATCGGGCAGAGGGTGGAGGAGCTGGACGGGGTGTTCATCACCCATGAGCACGGAGACCATATCAGCGGCCTGGTGACGCTGACGAAAAAGTACGGGGTGCAGGTGTACAGCCGCCCTGAAACCTTCCGTGCTATGAGCTGCTATAGGGAACTGCCCATTGAATGTATCAACCCCATCATTGACCGGGTGCGTCTGGACAGGGTGACAGTCAGGGCCTTTGACATTCCTCACGATGCAGCAAATCCTGTAGGCTATGTGGTGCAGGGCAGCAGCCGCTGTGTTGTAGCCACGGATATGGGATTTGTGGACGGCAGCCTGCAGGAGATGCTGGAGGGTGCCAGGGTGATGGTGCTGGAAACCAACCACGATGTGGAAATGCTGAAAAACGGCAGCTACCCCTACAGCCTGAAAAAGCGCATCCTGGGAGCCAGGGGGCACCTGTCCAACAGGGATGCGGCACTGGCAGTGGCGGGGCTCAGGCAGCGGCCAAGAAAGCTCCTGCTGGCACATCTCAGCGAGTCCAACAACCGGCCGGAGCTGGCCAGGGAGACGGTGCAGGCGGTTTTCAGCCAGCAGGGCATCAATGATGTGGAGCTGTATCTGACAGGCCAGAATCAGTGTACATGCATACGGCTTTAATGCATGATTTTGTGCATGACTTGATATAAGACAGAATTTTGTATTTTCGTATTTTGCAGGAGGAGAAGGATTATGAATTATCGCAGGAATTTTACGAAAAAATGCCTTTCCGGCGTGGCAGGGGTGCTGGTGGCGGCAACGGTGCTTTTGGGCGGCTGCAGCAACAGCCAGGCAGGGGAGCAGCAGGAGAGCGGCAATGGCATACCGGCTGCCGTTGCCAGCAGCGAGGTATCTGATGCAAGGAATACGCCGGTGGTGCGGGCTGCCAAGGCGGTGGGGCCTGCCGTGGTGGGCATCACCAACAAGGCGGTGGCAAGGGACTGGTTCAACAATCCTGTGCAGGTGGAGGGAGCCGGTTCCGGCGTCATCTTCCGCAAGGATGGCTATATTGTCACCAACAACCACGTTATCAGCGGTGCCAAGGAAATCATTGTTTCCCTGTCTGACGGGCGTTCCCTGTCCGGCAAGCTGGTGGGGGCTGATGAGCTGACCGACCTGGCGGTGGTCAAGGTGGATGCGGATGATTTGCCGGCAGCGGATTTTGGCAATTCTGACGATATTATGGTAGGGGAGCCGGCCATTGCCATCGGCAATCCTATGGGGCTGGAATTTCAGGGCAGTGTTACCAGTGGCGTCATCAGTGCCCTGAACCGTTCCCTGGAGCTGGATGACAGGGTAATCAAGGTGATTCAGACCGATGCCGCCATCAATCCTGGCAACTCCGGCGGTGCCCTGGTAAATGCTGATGGCAAGGTCATCGGCATCAACTCAGCCAAGATTGCTCGCAGCGGTGTTGAGGGCATGGGGTTTGCCATTCCGATCAATACTGTGCGGGAGATTGTGGATGACCTGATGGATGATGGCAAGGTAACGCGGCCGTATCTGGGGGTAGGCATCTTTGACAAGGAGACTGCCGGGCGTTATGGCTATATCCTGAACGTGGAAAAGGGCGTGTATGTGGAGAATGTTACCGTCAATGGCCCTGCCTACAAGGCAGGCATCCGCCGGGGTGATGTGATTCTGTCCGTAGGGGACAAGGAGACCAACCGTGTAGGTGATGTGCGCAATGCAGTGCTGGCTGCCAAGGTAGGGGATACCGTCAAGGTGAAGCTGGACAGGAACGGCAGCACGGTGACTGTTGATGTGGTCATGGAGGCAGCTTCATGAAAATAACCATTGTGGCGGCAGGGAAAATCAAGGAAAAGTACCTGTCCGCCGGCATCAATGAGTTCCTGAAGCGGCTGACGCCCTTTGCTACCGTGAAGATAGTGGAAATCAATGAGGAAAAGATGAAGGACAACCCTTCGGAGGCGGAAAAGAAGCAGGTGCTGCAGCAGGAAGGCCGGCGCCTTTTGCGCCAGGTGCCGGAGGGCAGCTATCTCTTTGTGCTGGATGTGTACGGCAAGCAGGCATCATCTGAGGAGCTGGCGGAGGAAATCCGGCAGCTGGGCCTTTCCGGCAGGAGCAGCATTGCCTTTCTGATAGGCGGAGCTTTCGGGCTCTCTGAGGAAGTGCGGCAGGCGGCAGATTTCCGGCTGAGCTTTTCCCCCATGACCTTTACCCATCAGATGGTGAGGCTCCTTCTAGTGGAGCAGATTTATCGTGCCTTCAAGATTAACCGGGGAGAAAAATACCATTGGTAGCTGATTTGCCTCGGAATTTATCTGTTCCGGCACAATGAAGGGCAACAAAAATGGGGCTGCTGTCTCAAATTTCCCCGGGGGGAAGGTCTGAGGCAGCGGCCCCATAGCTTTATGCCGTTTTCCAGGCTTGCAGCCGCAGTCAGCAGGCTGTGCAGCCTTATTCAAGCTCGATGGACGGCCTGTCCGTAATGGTGGACAGCACCACGATGGTCTCCGTCTTGATGATGCCATCCTGATTTTTGATGCGGGTAAGAAGCTTCTCCAGGGTCTTGGTGCTCTTGGTAATAATCTTCAGGGCATAATCATAATCCCCCGTGATGTAGAAGCATTCCTTTACATCCATCTCGCTGGCGATAAACTCGCGGAATCTGTCGCCATTGCTTGGATTGTCAAAGCTGATATAAATAAATGCCATCAGGTGCTTATCCACCAGGGCAGGATTGAGGATTGCCGTATACTGCTGTATCACGCCGGTATTTTCCAGCTTCTTCAGCCGTTCGCTGATAGCCGGCATGGACAGGGAAATCTCCTGGCTCAGCACGGAAACCGTAACGCGGGCATTTTCCTGCAATCTCTTTAAAATTCGCTTGTCTGTAGCGTCCATAAAATCATCACCGCCATTCTTAATCATATTATATCAGCTAGGGAAAGAATTTGTAAATCGTTTTGCTATAAAAAATTTTTGCTTTTAACAAGATATAGTGTAAAATGGAAGGGCAGGATAT
>JAEDOE010000185.1 GCA_016302095.1 Anaerovibrio sp.
ATTTGAAGGTCTTTGGCAGGGGAGAGGCAGCCAGGCTGGAAAAGCTGCTGGCACCCCTCAGGGAAAATACCTTTATGGAACTGGACGGGGTGCGGATTGAGATTTTGTATTCCCCTGACAGCAGGGAAGTCAGGGAGGGAAATGTCCAGGCAACGGGCAATGAATTTTCTAACCTTATAAGGGTGAGTTATGGAAATGCCAGTTTTTTGTTTACAGGCGATTTAGTGACGGCTCAGGAGGCGGAGCTGCTGCGGCGGGGGACGCAGCTGGGGAGCACGGTGCTGAAGGTAGGGCATCACGGCAGCCGTACATCCAGCTCGGAGGCTTTTTTGCAGGCGGTCAAGCCCAGGTGGGCGGTTATATCCTGCGGCTATGCCAACAGTTTCGGGCATCCCCATAGGGAGATTGTGCAGCGGATTTCTGATGTGACCGGGGCGGAACTTTTGCGGACAGATGAAAAGGGGGCTATTGTCTTTAGAACAGATGGTGACAGCATAAAAGTGGAATGTTATCGGAGCTGATAATAGGAAAAAGGCTGCCGGAGGCTTTGGGGGATTTGCATCGGTATGGTATACTATGTAGAGAATAATGAGAGGTGAATCCCGATGAAATACGGTGAGCTGATGGCAGGGCTGCGGAAGGGGAGTCCCGGGCATCTGTACCTTCTGGCAGGGGAGGAAAGCTATTTTATTGAAAAGGCAAAGGAACGGCTTTTGCAGTGCTTTTTTCCAGATGGCTATCAGAAGGAGGATGTGCAGGTGCTGGAGGAAGGTACTTCCCTGAGTGAAATCATGGAAGCGGTGGAAACGGTGCCATTTTTTCTGGATAAAAATGTCATTGTGGTTAAAGCAGCGGGCCTGTTCAAGGATAAAAAGAATGAGGATGAGGGGAAATCCGGCAGGAAAGCTGGCAGTGCGGAGGAGCGGTTTTTGGCACGGCTGAAAAATCTGCCGGAGTTTTCCTATGTGATTTTTGAGCTGCATGGCAAGGCGGATAAGCGGAAAAAGCTCTACAAGGCGATCAGCAGTGCCGGGCAGGTTATGGAGGCGGAGCCTATCCGTGCCAGCAATATCGGCGAGTGGCTGCAGGGCAAAATGCAGGAGCTGAACAAGGAGATGGATCGCCATGCCTATGAGTATTTTGTGGGGGCGGTCAGCAGCATGCAGTCTGTTAACCTGAGTTTTTTGAATAAGGAACTGGAAAAGCTGGCTCTTTTCCTGGGACCGGGGCAGCGTAAAATCAGCCGGGAGCACCTCTTGCAGGTGTTTTCCGATGTGCCGGAGATTTCCAGCTTTGCCATGCTGAATGCCATCGGGGACAGGAATACGGCAAAGGCACTGCAGCTTTTTCGGCGGCAGCTGGAAAATGGCGTGTACTTCGTGCTGATTGTGGGTATGCTGGCGCGGCAGGTACGGCTTTGGTGGCTGGCACAGGAGCTGCAAGCTAAAGGCATCCGTGGCAGGGCATTGGCAACCCATCTGGGGCAGCCACCCTTTATTGCGGAAAAGACCGGCAGGGAGGCGGCTACCTTTCCGGCAGGTGCCCTGAAAAATGCACTTTTGGCACTTTCTGAGGCGGATTACGGACTGAAAACGGGCCAGGGGGATATTGTGGAGCTGGAGGCGATTATTATCAGCCTGGGCAATCGGGAGGCAGATGCGCTGTGATAAAGGACTTTGGCATATACATACATATTCCCTTCTGCCGCCAGAAGTGTTTTTACTGCGATTTTCCTTCCTTTGCCGGGAAGGAAGGGATGATAGGGCCCTATTTGGAAGCTCTTGAGCAGGAAATAGGGCAGGTGCGGCAGAAGCTGTCAGATAGAGGCGAGGCGGTATTTGGCAATGACAGCAAGCTGGCGCCTAAAACGCTGTACATTGGTGGCGGTACACCTACGGTTTTGGAGACCGTTGCTCTACCAGATGTGTTTTATCTCCTGCAAAAGCATATTGATGTGGAACATGTGGCTGAATTTACCATAGAAGCCAACCCCGGCACTGTGGATGGGGAAAAGCTGCGGTTGCTGCGGAGCTTTGGCATCAACAGGCTCAGCCTGGGGGTGCAGTCCTTTGATGATGGCTGCCTGAATGCCATTGGGCGTATCCATAGCGGCTATGAAGCCGCAGAGGCTGTGGCAGAGGCTCAGGATGCAGGCTTTGGCAATATCAGCGTGGATTTGATGTACGGTCTGCCGGGGCAGGACCTGCAAAAGCTGCAGGAGTCGGTGGAATCGGCTCTGGGCCTGGGGGTGCAGCATATTTCTATTTATGGGTTGCAGCTGGAGCCGGGAACGGTTTTTGACAAAATGCAGCAGCAGGGGCGGCTTATGCTGCCCTCGGATGAGCTGACCGAGGCAATGTATGATTATATTGCCGCTGTATTGCCGGAGCGAGGGTATCAGCGGTACGAGATTTCCAATTTTGCCCTGCCGGGCTATGAGAGCAGGCACAACTTTTCCTACTGGCAGGATGTGCCCTATCTGGGCTTTGGCTCCGGGGCACACAGCTATTGGGGGGAGTGCCGTTATCAGAACCCTGCCCGCATTGAGGTTTATATGGAGGAAGTCTTTCAGGGCAATGCCATGTGCCAGGTGGAGGAAAAGGTGACGGAAAGAGCCCACATGGAGGAATTTTGCTTTCTGGCACTGAGGACAGCTGCCGGTATTTCTGTCAGGCGTTTTGCGGCTGTTTTTGGCAGGGATGTGCATGAGCTTTACGGTGAGCCTATCCGCAGGCTGGTGGAAAAGGGGCTGCTTTTAGAGGATAGGGAGCGGTTATGTCTGTCCCCTTTGGGAATGAAATACGGCAATCAGGTTTTTGCGGAGTTTTTGCTGGAGAATGAAATATAAAGCATAAGGCTTTGATAGTTGTGAGGATATACTAGGTGTGGCTTGCCGTCAGATGGCAGCCATGCCTGTTTTTCATTATGCCAAGCCGATTAATATCCGGGAGCTGATGCAGGAGCTGGCAAAGGCGTTGGGGTGAGGCTGAAATTTTGGGATGAGGCTGTAAGGGCGGCATGCTGCTGTTATTGCAGCTTCATTTTTTTGCAGAAAAAGTAAATTTTTTATTTTGACTTATTGACATTTTGACGAATAAGCGGTATATTATGTTCATGAGTTAGCACTCACTGGAATTGAGTGCTAACAATAGGAGGGTTGCAAATGCTGGATGAAAGAAAGCAGCGTATCCTTCAGGCTGTCATTCAGGATTATATATCCTCGGCGGAGCCTGTGGGCTCCAGGACACTGGCGAGAAAGTATGATTTGGGTGTCAGCCCTGCCACCATCAGGAATGAGATGGCTGACTTGGAAATGCTGGGGTATCTGGAGCATATACATACATCCTCCGGCAGGGTTCCTTCCTCCAAGGGCTATCGCCTCTATGTGGATTCACTGTTGCCGGTACAGCCTATGACCGATGCTGAAAAGGTCATGATTGATAAGTGGTACAAGGCGAAGGTGCAGCAGCTGGACCAGGTGTTTCAGGAAACGGCGAAGATTATTTCCAAGCTGACGCGGAATGTGTCCCTTGTGCTGGCACCGCAGATTTCCAAGGCGGCTTTTCGCTGCATGCAGTTCCTGCCCCTGGATGACCATCGGGTGATTGCGGTGCTGATGA
>JAEDOE010000186.1 GCA_016302095.1 Anaerovibrio sp.
GGCATCAAGCTGGGGGCCGGCGGACTGATCAGGGCCTACAGCCACACCGCCACCCTGGGCCTGGAAGCCACACCACAGGTGGAAATCAAGCCTGTCTGCCTCATGGCAGCGGAGCTGGATTATACCATGCTGGGAACAGTGGAAAACTGGATACGCAGCGAAGGCCTCCGGGCCGCTCCTGCCGATATCTGGACAAAGTAACAGTCAAGCTTCTGATCGAGCCGCAGGATGTGGAAAAAATCCGCACGAATCTGATAAACCTCACCGCCGCCCGTTGCCATATCACCGTGGCAGAACCTGAGTACATGGCTGTCCCGGCAGAAGCCTGACATGTTATCACCGTGTATTATCGCCAAATTAATTTTAATGCTTCAAAATCATGAACAAAAGTAAAGCTCTGCATGAACGCCGTTTAGCGGTATTCACGCAGAGCTTTTTATTACCGTTTTATTGCTTATTTTTATACAATGATAAATTTTATTTATTTTGCCAGTAGATTCTTGCCGGGAAAGGTTTTCAGCAGATAATTGCTGATGGCTTCCCCAATCATTTTTTTGCCCAGCACATCAGGATGCAGTCCATCCGTGGTGGCCTCATCCATCAAAAGTCCGTAGCAGTCAGTCATGCCGCTGGCCACATCCACCGCATACTGCTGCTGCATAATCCACTGATTCAGCTTCACCTGCTCGTTTTTCCAGTCTGCAGCAGGAGTTGTAATATAATGCCAGTTGGCAATAAAATGCGGATTTATCGGCGTTGCCGTGGCATAAACAGGAATGATGCCATGAGCACGGCACTTGTCGCCAATCTGCCGCAGATAAGGAATAATTTCCTCCGCCCTGCCACCGGAACGGAAATCATTGACACCACCCATAATCACCAGGATTTTCGGCTTGAAGGGCAGCACATCGCTGTCAAACCGCGCCGCCATAGCAGCCACCGTATCGCCGCTGTAGCCCAGGTTCTTGACCGGCACCTGGGAATAGGTCTCCCAGTTGTACATCACATAGCCGGGAGGAGTGGACACAGCACCGCCGCCGTGGGTAATACTATCCCCGATGGCTGCCACCTTGGCTGTTGCCTCCACCTGATAATAGCTAGGCTCAGACCATTCGCTCACCCTGTTGCCCAGCTCGTTGCAGCTCCTGACCTGCCAGTAATACCTGCCAGGCCAGGTATAGCCTGCATCCTCATACAGCACTGACCCCTCCGTGGTCAGCTCCCTGATGAGCTCCGGCTTTTCCCCGTTGGCATCATCCCGATAGACGCGCACATCATAATACTTGGCTCCTGTCACCGGCACCCAGGAAAACACAGGGTACAGGGGAGCATAAGCCATAGACTCGAACTCCGTCGTCGGCTTAGGGGCAACCGGGTTCAGCTCCTGCTCCGTCAGTGGCTTCAGGTCGCTGTACAGCTTGATATAGTGGCCGGAAGCATCCAGAGGGCAGACCTTCCAGTAATAATCCTTGGCGGCGCGCATAACGGATGTATCCAGCTCATAGCCGTTGGTAAAAATCCCCCGCTTGACGGAGACCACATTCTCCGGGATATTCTTGTTGGCACGCATAATCGCCACCTGATAGCTGACAGCCCCCGGCACCGGCTCCCAGGAAAGGCGCACCTTCCGAAGATACCCCGGAATTTCCCTGGCAGCTATATCATCCTTGCCTTCCGCCGCTTCCTTGACATCCACCTTTATCTCCTCATTATCCTCAAACCTGATGGTCTTTGCCAAATCCTTTGAGTCAGCCATGGTCACACCGGCTGCCATAGCCTCCGGCATGGCCAGGGGCATCCCCGCTGACTGGCTGCATGACAAAGCCGCAGCCACCATAATACCTGCCGCAAAACCTAAAAACTTATTCAAAATTCTCGCTCCTAAAAAAATCCTCAGCCCGGCATACATGCCGTGGCGATACCAATTATAACAAACCACTAAAAAATAAATGGGATGTGCCATCGCACACCCCATTATAATATCACATTTACATCCTGATAGCCATATTTATGCCTTGCCGGCATCCATATTCTCGTCCTCATCCTCCAGCTTGATGTTGGTGATGATACGTCCAAGGCGGGTACCGGATACAAAGTTCCAGAACCACTTGGTACCAACGGTAATATCTGCATGAGCACCCTCAAGACGCAGGAGATGCAGGAACATCCAGATAACCCATGCCACAAAGCCGCCAATCTTCAGGAAGCCCCAGTTTACTACAGCCTGGCAGCGGCCGATGGTAGCCATGGCGCCATGGTCAACATACTCAAACTTCTTCAGGCTGCTGCTGCCATTAATCAGTGCCATGATATTGTCCACTGCGCACCATGCCTCCTGCATAGCAACAGGAGCTACAGTAGCCAGCGGCCTGCCGCTCTCAGTCATGAAGTGGGCATTATCGCCGATGGCGAAAATCTCAGGATAGCCAGGTACCTGCAAGGTAGGCTCTACTACCACACGGCCTGCCCTGTCACACTCGGTACCGATGGTGGAAGCAACCTTGTTTGCCTTTACACCGGCTGCCCAGATAACGGTACGGCTAGGGATATACCTGCCATCCTTCAAATAAAGTCCGTCAGCATCGCAGTCAGCCACCTGAGTGTTAAGCATAACCTCAACGCCCTTGGACTCCAGCACGTCAATGGTGTGCTTGATCAGCTTCGGCGGCATCATAGGCAGAACCTTGTCAGTACCCTCAATCAGCTTAATGCTTACTTCGTCAAAGTTCAGGTTAGGATATTCCTTTCTCTGAATAGCAACCAGCTCCGCAATAGCACCGGCTTCCTCAACACCGGTAGGGCCACCGCCTACGCAGATGAAGGTCAGCATCTTGCGGCGTACTTCCTCGTTATCAATCTGCTTGTTGGCACGCTCGAACATGTGCAGCACATGGTTTCTGATGTGCAGTGCCTCAGGAATGGACTTCATGCCATAAGCATACTTCTCCACATTCTCCATGCCGAAGAAGTTGTTGGTAGCACCGGCTGCCACGATCAGGTAGTCATAAGCCACCTCGCCATGATTGGTAATAACGACCTTACGCTTGCCATCAATCTCCTGAGCCTTTGCCATGAACAGCTCCACATTCTTGTAATCGCGGAACATTGCCCTGATTGGATAAGAAATATCATCCGTGGACAGCACAGATGTTGATACCTGATAAAGCAATGGCTGGAACAGATGGTAGTTTGTCCTATCAATAATGGTAACATCAACATTTTTCTTAGCCAGCTTCTTTGCTGCAGCTACGCCGCCAAAACCTGCACCGATAATAACAACATGCGGTCTCTTACCCATTTTTCACAACACTCCTATAACAATTCTTGACTATAATAGCGCATTTCTCAATTCTGCATTAGATTATAGTCATAAATATAAATTTTGGCAACCCCTTAAAGCTATAAAATTATTTTATACTAGTATAAATTTATGTTTTTTGGCGGCAACAAATTAACGCCAATTTTTGCTTATTGATTGGGACATTATTGCTGTATTAATTCATTTTCTTACATATTGTATGGGAGTGAGTTTTTTGCATAAAAACTGCCCACAGGCAAAACCGATGGCTTGTGCCTATGGGCAGAAACTTTCAGCTAACTATAGCTAA
>JAEDOE010000005.1 GCA_016302095.1 Anaerovibrio sp.
AAGGCAGCGGGTTGTCATGAAGGAAGCCAGCGGCAGTGGCGAATTTGCCCGTCTGGGCTTTCAGAGGCTGGTGGGGGGAAAATATTCCAAGGTTCATTATGGCGTAATAGACTTGAATCTGTGATGGCGGTGTATAAATGATGGCAATGACTGTGCTGGTTCGGGGGTTTTTCGTGGCAAAGCCGGGGTGCAGTATGAATTTTAGTTTAGTATAATTTACTTAATTACGATATGGGCAAGGTATTTGAAGATATTTGCTGTGATTATTTGTGGCAGCATTATGATGAGCTTCCCCTTGTGAGCTATGCTGACATGGTTTGATGAAAATACAAGTTTTTTTGCAGCAGCAGGTATTTATAATGTATATCTGCTGTTTTTTTCGTACAATTTATGGTAGAATATAGATTTGTAAGATGAATAAAGTTTTATGCTGGTAACACATTAGAATAATATCCAGATATTATTAGAATATAACATGGCAGGCTGGTGGATTGTTTGCAGTTGAAGAAGCTGGAGGCGTATGGCTTTAAGTCCTTCGCTGATAAGATAGAGGTTGAGTTTGATAAGGGAATTACGGCTATTGTGGGGCCAAATGGCAGCGGCAAGAGCAATATTTCTGATGCGATAAAATGGGTGCTGGGGGAGCAGAATGTCCGTAATCTCCGCGGAGTCAAGGCGGAGGACATCATCTTTACGGGCAGCGAAACCCGGCGGCAGATGGGTGTGGCAGAGGTTTCCCTTTATTTTGATAATGATGGCAGCCTGCCGGTGGATTTTAATGAGGTAGTGGTAACCAGGCGGCTGTTTCGGACAGGTGAAAGTGAGTTTTACATCAATAAGTCCCGCTGCCGCCTGAAGGATATTGCCAATCTTTTTGCGGATTCCGGCATTGGCCACGACAGCATGGGCATCATCAGCCAGAACAAGATGGATGAAATCCTCAATGCCAGGCCGGAGGAAAAGAGGCTGTTTTTTGAGGAAGCGGCAGGGATTACCAAGTACAGGAACCGCAAGAAGGAAGCCATGCGGAAGCTGGATGATACGGAAGGCAACCTGCAGCGTGTCTACGATATCCTGGGGGAGATTGAGAACCAGCTGGAGCCCCTGAGAATCAGCGCGGAGAAGGCGGCAAGGCATCAGGAATTGCAGGGGGAGCTGAAAAGCTTCCAGCTGGCAGGGCTGTACCACAGGTTCCTGGAGCTGAAGGGGCGCAGGCAGGGCTTTGACAGTGCCATACAGGAGAAGAAGGACCAGGAGCTGGCGGCGCATACTGCCGTGCAGCTGATTGAGGGGCGCACGGCCAGGCTGGACGGGGAAATCCTGGCACTGGAAAAGCAGCTGGAGGCACTGGCTGCTAAGAGGAATGAAATTCACGGCAGGATTGAGGCAGCGGACAGCGAAATCAAGGTGCTGGAGGAACGCCGCCGTCAGGGCAAGGCCAACCGCCAGCGGCATCAGCAGCTGCTGAAGGAGCTGGCGGCAACGGCGGAGGAAGCCCGCCAGAATGTGGAGCTGCTGGAAAAGGCCGAGGCACAGGCGACAGCGAAAAAGCTGGCAGCGGAGCAGACGGTGGCAGCCAACCGACAGAGGGCGAAGGAACTGAGAATGCAGCTGATGGCTATGAAGGGGCAGCGTGATGAGCTTGTCCGGCGGCAGCAGGCGGCAGAGCGGAATATCCATACTACCGGCAGCCGGGTGCAGGTGCTGGAAAGACTGCAAAATTCCTACGAGGGCTTCGGCAGGGCTGTAAAGGCGGTGCTGAAAAGCCAGCAGCCATGGCGCCGCGGTGTCTGCGGTGCTGTGGCAGAGCTTTTGCAGGTGCCGGGGCAGTATGTGACTGCTATCGAGGTGGCTCTTGGAGGCAGCCAGCAGAATATCGTGACAGAAGATACGGATACTGCCAAGGCGGCTATTGAAATGCTGAAGCGTGACAGGCTGGGCAGGGCAACCTTCCTGCCTTTGTCATCTATTACAGTCAGGCAGAACCGCGAAAATATTCCGACAGGTGCCAAAGGCGTGCTGGGCTGGGCAAATGAATTGGCTGGCACGGAGCCGAAATACGGCAAGGTGGCGGATTTTTTGCTGGGACGTACCCTGGTGATGGATACGCTGGACAATGCCCTTGCCCTGAACAGGCAGCTGGGGCAGCGGCTGCGGATTGTTACCCTTGAGGGCGAGCTTCTGAGCCCCGGCGGTGCCCTGGCAGGCGGCAGCCAGCAGAACCGTGAGAGCAGCTTCCTGAACCGACGGGAGGAAATCCGGCAGCTGCAGGATTCCCTGGCAGGCTTTGAGCAGGAAAGGCAGGCTCTGACCGGGGAGCTGCAGCAGATGGCGGCAGAGTATGATGCGCTGGACAGGGAAGCGGATGAGCTGGCTTCTGCTACCAACAAGCTGGAAATGGAAAAGGCTGTCTTGGAGCAGCAGGCAATCAGGTCCAGGGAGCAGATTTTGCTGCGGCAGAGGGAGCTGCAAAGGTGTGAAAAATCCTCCCGTCAGCAGAGTGACGAACTGGCAGCCTTGGAAAAGGAACTGTCTGACAGCATGGCAGCCATCGGGGATTTGATGGAAGCCAGCCAGCTGGAAAACCGCAGGTTTGCGGCGGCAGATGAGGAGCATAAGGCTGTCTACCAGCAGCGCATGAACCGCCTGTCCGATAAGAAAAACAACGATAAGGAGGTCCGGGTGGCGCATGGCAGGCTGGCGGATATTCAGAACCGGCTCCATCAGATTGAGCTGGATGCCTCCAAGGTGGATTATGATATAGAGCAGTGCCAGCAGGAAATGCTCAGCAAATACGGGCTGGTGCCGGAAAGGGCGGCAGAGGAAGCCCCGGATTTGGAGCCGGGAGAATTGAAGAAGAAGCTGCGCTCCTTGGAGCATGAGCTGAATGCCCTGGGGGCGGTGAATCCCAATGCCCCTCAGGAGTATGCTGATTTGCAGCAGCGGCACGGCTTTTTGTCCGGCAATGCAGAGGATTTGGAGAAGGCAAAGGCTGACCTGATGCAGCTGATTGGCGAGATGGAAGCCACCATGACGAAGCAGTTCAGGGAGGCGTTCCTCAAGATAAATGATTTCTTCGGGGAGATTTTTGTTCAGCTCTTTGGGGGCGGACAGGCAAAAATCCAGCTGACGGACAAGGAGAATGTGCTGGAGTCCGGCGTGAATATCATGGTGACAGTGCCGGGGAAGAAAACGCAGAATCTTTCGGTGCTGTCCGGCGGAGAACGTGCCCTGACTGTAGTGGCGCTGCTGTTTTCCTTCCTGAAATACCGCCCGGCACCGTTTTCTGTGCTGGATGAGATTGATGCACCGCTGGATGAAGCCAATATCGGGCGTTTTGGCACTTTCCTGAAGGAATATGCTGAGCATACCCAGTTTATTATCGTCACCCACCGCAAAGGCACCATGGAGTCAGCTGATACCATGTATGGCGTGACTATTGAGGATGCAGGTGTGTCCAAGGTGCTGTCGGTGAAGCTGCAGGATTATGAAGAATGATGCAGCTGATTAAAATAATGTGGCAGAATATATGCGTGAATTATATGGGCAATTATGTGAAGGCAGAAATGCAAAACAATTTCAGCATAAATTTCAGCATAAATTGCAGAAAGCATGCAGAGAATTTTGAAAATAAAAGTTTGGAGGATTTATAGATGGGATTTTTTGATAAGCTGAAAAAAGGATTGGCAAAGACCAGGGAGACTATTACCAATAAGATTGAAAAGCTGGTTATCGGCTATGCGGATATTGATGATGAGCTTCTGGATGAGCTGGAGGAAATCCTGATTATGGCGGATGTGGGCGTGAATACCACGGAACGCCTGATGGAGTCGGTGCGCAAGGGCATCAAGAAGAAGGAAATCAATACGCCGGAGGATTTGAAGCCATTTTTGCAGGCGCGGATTTCCGAGCTTTTGGCTAATGGCTCTGATGAAACCCGTGTGGCGGTGACAGGACCGACTGTCCTGCTGGTTATCGGCGTAAATGGGGTGGGCAAGACCACGACCATCGGCAAGCTGGCTTCCTATTACAAGGCGCAGGGCAAGTCCGTCATGCTGGCGGCAGCTGATACCTTCCGGGCGGCGGCTATTGACCAGCTGGAGGTATGGGGCGAGCGCACCGGCACCCGGGTTATCCGTCATGAGGAAGGCTCTGATCCGGCGGCTGTGGCCTATGATGCGGTGAAGGCTGCCAAGGCACGGAATATTGATGTGCTGCTGATTGATACGGCAGGACGCTTGCAGACGAAATCCAACCTCATGGAGGAATTGAAGAAAATCAACAGGGTTATCCAGCGGGAAATCCCTGAGGCGCCTCATGAAACATTGCTGGTGCTGGATGCCACTACCGGGCAGAATGCCATCAGCCAGGCGAATATCTTTACCAAGGCGGCACCGATTTCCGGCGTAGTGCTGACCAAGCTGGACGGCACTGCCAAGGGTGGCGTGGTTATCGGCATCAAGGCGGAGCTTTCCATGCCTGTCAAGTGGATTGGCGTAGGCGAGGGCGTGGACGATTTGCGCCCGTTTGTGGCAGAGGACTTTGCCAAGGCATTGTTTGCCAAGTCCTAAGGCCATACTAAAATAGCTGGCAAAAAGTCAGGTGCACAGAGAGCAGGGCATCGGGGCTGGATTAATAATGGCAGGTGATAAGAGTGGTAAAGGAACTGCGGGGCGGTTATACTACCGGGGCATGCGTGGCGGCAGGTGCCAAGGCAGCAGCCTTGTACCTGAAGGACGGGCTGGCGGCAGATGTGGTGGAAATCACGGCACTGGACGGCACCAGGCTGATGATACCCGTAAAGAAAATTGAAAAGCTGGCGGAGGACAGCCTGGCACCTGTTATCCGGGCGGAGATTGTGAAGGATGCAGGGGATGACCCGGATATTACCAATGGTACATCGGTGTTTGTCACCCTGACATTAGCCAGGCCGGAGGATGAGCTGAAAGCGGTGCCGGGACTTAGCGTCAGGCATGAGAATATTCTCTTTGAAGCAGGGGAGGGCATCGGCCATGCCACGAAGCCGGGACTGAGCTTGTCCGTAGGGGAGCCTGCCATTAATCCGGGACCGAGGAAGCTGGTGTATAACAGCCTGCTGGAAGCCTTGGGGACTCCGAAGCCCTGCCGGGTGCGGATAGATATCCCTGCTGGCAGGGAGCTGGCAAGGAAAACCCTCAATCCCGTACTGGGCATTGAGGGGGGCATTTCCATTATCGGCACTACCGGGGTGCTGCGGCCTATGTCCGAGGAAGCCTTCAAGGAGTCTCTGGTGCCACAGATAAAGGTAGCAAGGGCAGCTGGCTTTGATACGCAGATTTTTGTGCCGGGCAAAATCGGGGAGCGGATTGCTGCCAGCTGGGGCTTGCCCGAGGGGGCAATGGTGCAGACCAGCAATTTTATCGGCTATATGCTGGAAGCGGCAGCTGATATAGGGCTGAAGCGGATTTTGCTCTTTGGGCATATCGGCAAGCTGGCAAAGGTGGCGGCAGGTGTTTTTCATACCCATAACAGAGTGGGGGATGCCCGGCTGGAGGTGCTGGCTGCTTACAGTGGTGCTCTTGGCATGCCTGGTGAGGGCATTGAGCGCATCCTGGGGGCTGTGACTACGGAGGAAGCACTGCCGGTGATTGGTGAGTATGGGCTGGAAAAGGTCTATGAAGTGATTGCTGCCCGTGCCAGCTATCGGGCAGAAAGGCTGATTTTTAACAAGGTGCAGGTAGGTACTGTGCTGGTTACCCTGCAAGGGGAGCTTTTGGGCATGGATGACAGGGCACGGGAGATTGGCGGTGATTTTGGTTGGAGCATAAAATAATCGTAGCCGGGATAGGTCCCGGCAATCCTGCTTACATGGTGCCGGAGGCACGGCGCGTTATAGAGTCTGCAAGGGTGCTGGCAGGAGGCAGGAGGGCATTGTCTCAGTTTGCTGGTGAAAATGTGCAGGAGCAATGTGTTATAGGTGCAGATATTCCGGCAGTTATGGCATTTGTCCGCAGGAATTTGCAGCATGAGGATGTGGTTGTGATGGTGTCCGGGGACCCGGGGTATTATTCCCTGCTGGATGCCCTGCGCCGTGATTTTCCGGCAGAGTCCATCCAGGTCATTCCCGGCATCAGTGCCATGCAGCTGGCATTTGCCCGGCTGGCATTGCCCTGGCATGAGGCGGATTTGTGGAGCTTTCATGGCAGGATGCCGGAGGATGCCCGGCTGGCGTATGCCCCGGGGCGGCTGGCAGGAATGCTGACTGATGGGAAATACAATTCCCACACCATCCCCCAGCTGCTGATGGAAAAGGGCTGGCCAGGGGAGACTGGCCTGGCTGTGTGCAGCAGGCTGTCCTATGAGGACGAGATCATAATCAGGACTACGCTGGCGGAGGCAGGAAGGCATCCTGTGTTCAGCCATTGCATATTGGTGGTGACAGCATGAAAGTAAAATGGGGTATCGGGATTCCTGATACGGAGTTTATCCGGGGGAAGGTTCCCATGACAAAGCAGGAAATCAGGATTCTGACTATTGCCAAGGCAGGGATTAAGCAAGGTGACATTGTGCTGGATGTGGGGGCAGGAACCGGCTCACTTAGCTGCGAGGCGGCCATGCAGGCTGGGAATGATGGCATGGTTTATGCCATTGAGAGAAATCCTGAGGGCATCGGGCTGATAGCAGCCAATGCTGAAAAATTCGGGCTGGATAATGTACATATTATTCACGCTGAGGCTCCTGAGGGCATGGATGACTTGCCGTATCTGGATGCCGTGCTGATTGGCGGCAGCGGCAAGAGGCTGGAGCCCATTCTTGACAGGGCAGGTGAGCTTTTGAAGACAGGGGGCAGGATTATCCTGAACTGCATTACGGTGCAGACCTTGATGCAGTGCCTGAATTATATGCGTGCCAGTGAATTGTATGAATATGAAACAGTGCAGGTGCAGGTGAACCGCTGGGAGCAGGTGGGAAGCTATGATATGGCCAAGGCTGCCAACCCCATCTTCATCGTGGCCTGTGAAAAGATAAAATAGCACCCCTCGTCAGGGGCGGATGCTTTTATGGTTATAGAGAAATGTATGGGCAGTGACTGTTTTTGTCAGCTGATTGATTTTTAGGAGGCAATAAGAAATGAAGGTATTTATTGTTGGTGCCGGGCCGGGAGATCCGGAATTGATTACTGTCAAGGGGCAGAAGCTGCTTTCAGAGGCGGATATTATTATTTATGCAGGGTCCCTTGTCAATCCTGCTTTGCTGGATTATGCCAAAGAGGGGTGCGAAATCCATAATTCTGCTTCCATGACCTTGCCTCAGGTGATTGAGGTTATCAAAAATGGCGTGGCGCAGGACAAAATGGTGGTCAGGCTCCACACCGGGGATCCTAGCATTTATGGTGCCATTCAGGAGCAGATGGATGCTCTGGACAAGCTGGGAATTGAGTACAAGGTGGTGCCGGGGGTAAGCTCCTTTTTGGCTACGGCGGCAGCCCTAAAACAGGAATATACATTGCCGGGGATTTCCCAGACGGTTATCATTACCAGAAACGAGGGCAGGACTCCTGTGCCTGACAGGGAAAAGCTGCGGTCACTGGCGGATCATCAGGCTACCATGTGCATTTTCCTGAGTATTACCATGCTGGATAAGGTGGTAGAGGAATTGATTGCCGGTGGCTATGAGCCGGATACGCCGATTGCCATTGTGCAGCGGGCTTCCTGGCCGGAGGAGAAGATTGTCCGGGCCACCCTTGAGACTATCTGTGAGGAAATTGCCGATAAGGGCATTGACCGGACGGCCATGATTGTGGTGAGCAGATGCCTGGCTGCGGATTATGAGCTTTCCAGGCTTTATGCCCCTGAGTTCAGCCACATGTTCAGGGAAGCTAGCAAATAATTATGAGATATGCAGTTTTTGCTTCGACTGGAAATGGACAGGCTCTGGCAGAGCGAATTGCCGCGGCATGCCAGGGAGTCCGGGTGACTGTATACCTTCAGGAAAAGCTTTTGCCGGAGCAGGGGGCTGCACAGGGGCAGACGGAACCGGAGCAGGGCAATGGGGCATTGGCATTATCCTCAGAGGTGCGGTATTATAAGAGGCTTTCTGAGGAAATGGCAGCTGCCTTTTCACGCTATGATGCCCTGATTTTTATCATGGCGGCAGGGATTGCGGTGCGTTCTGTTGCCCCCTATGTTGCCAGCAAGCTGTCGGACCCGGCAGTGCTGGTGCTGGATGACAGGGGGCAGAATATCATCAGCCTGCTGTCAGGGCATATGGGCGGTGCCAATGAGCTGACGCGTTTCTTGGCAGAAAAGCTCTGCAGCAATCCCGTGATTACTACGGCAACGGATGTCAATCAGATGCTGGCGCCGGATGTGCTGGCAGGGCGGCTGGACATGGTGCCATATCCCAAGGAAAATCTGGTGGTTTTCAACGGGGCACTGCTCCGGGGCAGGAAGCTGATTTATTGGCTGGACAGCAGCTTGAAATGCCGGGCTGAGTATGAAAGGCGGCTGCGTATCAATCATGTGCCTTATGAGGTGATTGATGGCAGTGAGCTGGCTGTCAGGCTGGAAAGCAGCAGGAGCATTAAGATGGCAGATGGCAAGCCTGAGGCGGCAGGACAGGATGAACTATATGTTGTTCTCAGTGGCAGGCAGTATAAGGCGGATAGCCGGGTATTGTATCTTGCACCCAGGCGGCTGATAGCAGGTATCGGCTGCCGCAGGGGGACATCTGCGGCACTGATACTGGCAGCGCTGCAGGGGGCATGCGGCTGCCTCGGCTGGCAGATAGACAGGCTTGACAGGCTGGCCAGCACGGTGGTAAAGGCAGATGAGCAGGGGCTTTTGGCTGCGGCAGAAGGCTTGCAGCTGCCTATTGATTTTTTTGAAAATCAATCTTTGGAGGAAGCTATTGAGCGTTACGGGCTAAGTGAGTCGGAGTTTGTGAAGAAGAATATCGGCGTGGGGAATGTCTGCGAGGCAGCGGCGTTATGCTGTACGGAACGGGGACGGATTGCCCTGCCGAAAAATAAATACGAGAAAGTGACGGTAGCATTGATATGGGAAAGATAGTTGTAGTGGGCATAGGCCCCGGCAGTTTTGAGGATATGACTCCAAGGGCAAGGCATGCCATCGAGTCGGCACAGGTAGTAGCCGGGTATAAGACATATATCGGACTGATAGAGCCTCTTCTGGAGGGGAAGGAAGTCATCGGCACAGGCATGACCCAGGAGGTGGACCGCTGCCGGGCGGCAGTGGAGGCAGCCTCTGCCGGCAAGGATACGGTAGTTGTGTCCAGCGGGGACTCCGGGGTGTACGGCATGGCAGGGCTGGTATTGGAGCTGGTGCTGCAGCTGCCAAAGGAGCAGCGGCCTGAGTGGGGCGGCGTGGTGGCAGGTGTTTCTGCTGTCAATGCGGCGGCATCTATTCTGGGGGCGCCTTTGATGCACGATTTTGCTGTCATCAGCCTCAGTGACTGGATGACGCCTTGGGAGCTTATCAAGAAGCGGGCTTCATTGGCAGGGGAAGGTGATTTTGTGATTGCCCTGTACAACCCAAAGAGCAGGCATCGCCCTGATTATATTTTCGAGATTCAGAAAATCCTGCTGCAGCACCGCAGCCCGGAAACACCTGTGGGTATTGTAACCAGTGCCAGCCGGGCGCAGGAGCAGGCTGTTTTGTCAGACCTGGGGCATTTTACAGAGGAAGAAATCGGCATGTTCTCCATGGTGATCATCGGCAACAGCAATACCTATGTACAGGATGGCTATATGATTACGCCTAGGGGATACAAGATTGCCGGGAAGTGAGGCTTTGATGGCAGGGAGAGTTTTTGTGGCGGCAGGCACCAAAGACGGCAGGGAGTTGGCAGGCTATATATTGCAGCAGGGCTATCAGGTGACGGCATCGGTGGTGAGCAGCTACGGGGAAAGCCTGCTGAATAGCTATCAGGGCATTCAGGTCAGCTGCGAGCCTTTGGATGAGGAGGGCTTTATAGCGTATTTCCACCAGCACGGCATCGATGTTTTTGTGGATGCTTCCCATCCCTATGCCGCCAACGTTTCGGAAAATGCCATGAAGGCATGCCGCAGGGCTGGCGTGGCATATATCCGCTTTGAGAGGCAGCAGACCCCTATTGATTATGACAGGGCATATTATGTGCCGGATTATCAGGCAGCAGCGGAAAAGGCAGCGGAACTGGGCGAAAGGATTTTCCTCACCACAGGCAGCCGCAATCTGGAAGTATTTGCCAAGGCTGAGGTGTTGCAGGGCAAGGAGCTGGTCTGCCGCATCCTGCCGGAACCTGAAGTGGTGCAGCTGGCAAGGGAGCTGGGCTTTACGCCTGCCAATATTGTGGCTGTGCAGGGGCCTTTTTCCCTGGAACTGAACAAGGAACTGTATAAGAAATATGGTGCCCAGGTGGTTGTTACCAAGAACAGCGGAACTGCCGGCGGAGCTGATACGAAGTTTGCAGCTGCTATGGAACTGGGGCTGCCGCTGGTGATTATTGACAGGCCGGCTGTGCAGTATGACAATATTGCCTATACTTTTGAAGATGTATTGGATTTTATCGCGGTGCAGTGAGAGAGGGCGGCAGCTGCCTGCTTACTGAATGGAGGTTATGATATGGATTTTATCAAAAAGCCTATGGATATAGAAAATCGCAGCATGGAGATTATTGCGCCTTATCTGGAAAAGCTGAATTTGAATGAGGAAGAAATCAAGGTTTATTCCCGTATTATCCATGCGGCTGGCGATGTGGAGTATGCGCCGATTATCAGGCTGCATCCTGAGGCAATCAGGAAAGCCAAGGAAGCCCTGCAGTCCGGCTGCAATATCTATACAGATGTGGAGATGGTGCGTACCGGCATCAACAAGCGGAAGCTGGCTTCCTTCGGGGGAGAGGTTTTTTGCCGGGTGGCGGAGCCGGAGATTGCAGAGGCAGCCAAGGAGCAGGGCATAACCCGTTCCATGGCGGCTATGCGCAGCTTTGGCAAGGAGATGAATGGCGCTATTATTGCTATCGGCAATGCGCCGACGGCTCTTTTTGAGGTGCTGCGCATGGTGGAGGAGGAAGGCTTGCGCCCTGCAGCTATCGTGGGTATTCCGGTGGGCTTTGTGGGGGCAGCTGATTCCAAGGCAGCCTTGGCAGCAAATACCCTTGTGCCTTATGTGACTGTAGAGGGAACCAAGGGCGGCAGCCCGATAGCGGCGGCTGTGATTAACGCGATTATGTATATTATTGACAACAGCAGATAAGTATTTTAGCCAGCATTATTTGCAGCAGCAGATAATGGCTGTTGCTGTCTGTTGATTGTCTTTGGCAGATTAGACAGGGAAGGGCTCTTTATGACCTATAAAATTCCACGCATTGTAATCGGTGCTGTCAGCAGCGGCTGCGGCAAGACTACAGTAGTAACAGGGCTGCTGTCAGCACTCAGGCAGCAGGATATCAGCGTGCAGTCCTACAAGATTGGCCCTGATTATATTGATCCGGGCTATCACAGGCTGGCCAGCGGCAAGCCTGCCCACAACATGGATACCTGGCTCATGTCCAGGGAAACCATGGTAAATACTTTTATTGATACGGCATCTCAGCAGGATATTGCCGTGATCGAGGGTGTAATGGGGCTTTATGACGGAGGCAGCAAGGGCATCAGCTCCACAGCTGAGATTGCCCGGCTTTTGGATGCCCCGGTGGTACTGGTGATAGACTGCAAGTCCATGGGGGCTTCGGCAGCGGCTATTGCCCTGGGGTTTCAGCAGTATGACAAGGCTGTGCGGCTGGCAGGAGTGATTTTGAACCGATTAGGCTCCGATAACCATCAGAGGATGATTGAGGAAGCCATGGCAAGGCTGCATATTCCCGTGCTGGGGGCAGTGCGGCGCAATGAGCTTCTGGTGATGCCGGAGCGGCATCTGGGGCTTTTGCCGGTGGAGGAAAATCAGGAGCGCAAGGTTGTGGATGCCATGGGGGAAGCCATGGCACGGCAGCTGGACCTGGGGGCGATTATGCAGATTGCCCACAAGGCGCCGCCTTTGGACAGGGTACATAATCCTGCTGATGAATATCTGGCACAGGTGATAGATGGCAGAAGGCGCAGCTTTCCTGATGATTTTGGCAAAATCAGGATTGCCCTGGCACGGGATGAGGCATTTTCCTTTTATTATCCTGAGAGCCTGGCGGTACTGGAGAGGCTGGGCGCAAAAATCGTGGAATTCAGCCCCCTGAAAGACAAGGAATTGCCGGAGGCAGACGGCATGCTTTTGGGAGGCGGCTTTCCTGAGATGTTTGCCGAGGAGCTGGGGAGCAACTCGGAAATGCTGGCTTCGGTGGGCAGGGCGGCTGCTGATGGCATGCCCATTTATGCAGAGTGCGGCGGCTATATGTACCTGAACAGGTCACTGACGGACTTTGAGGGAAGGGAGTATTCTATGTGCGGCGTACTGCCGGGCAGGGTACAGATGAATAAGCGGCTGCAGATGGTTGGCTATGTGGAGGCGGAGCTGCAGAGGGATTGCTGCCTTGGCTCTGCCGGCATGAAGCTGAAGGGCCATGAATTTCATTTTTCCTCGGAGCTTGCCGGTGAAGCAGATGTTACCGGGGAGCGGGCCTTTCAGTTTACCCGCATGAGGAACGGGGCTGTCTATCCGGGAGGCTTCGTCAGCAGCAGAGGAAATGCAGTGGGCTCTTATCTCCATCTGCATTTTGCCGGCTGTCCGGAGGCGGCAGTGGCTTTTGTGGGAAATTGCTGGAATTATAGAATAAGGTGCCAGGGCAGATGATGATGGCTTCTGGCGATAGAATAAAATGCCAGGCAAGAGATGATGGCTTTGTGTGGCAGGAATGAGGGGGCAGCGATGGGAAAAATTGTGCTGGTAACAGGTGGTGCCAGGAGCGGCAAAAGCTCTTTTGCGGAGAAATACGCGGCAAAATACGGCAAGCGGATTGCTTATATTGCCACGTCGCAGGTTTTTGACAAGGAGATGGAGTTCCGTGTCAGCCTGCACCGCCAGCGGCGTCCTACTGACTGGGATACCTATGAGGCTCCCTTTGCTGCCCATGAGGCGGTCAGGGAGGCTGCTGCCGGGCATGATATGATACTTTTTGACTGCCTGACTGTGTATATCAGCAACCTGCTGTGCAGCCTGGAGGATATAGAGGATTCCGGCAGGAATTATGAATTGGTAAAGGCTGCCTGTGAAGATATTGTTAAGGCTGTTCGGGCAGGCGAGGCAATCCTTGTGGCGGTAACCAATGAGGTGGGGGACGGCATTGTGCCTATGAATCATCTGGCCAGGGAATTCCGCGACCTTTCCGGGCTGGCTAACCAGCTTCTGGCAAGGCAGGCGGAGGAAGTCTACCTTGTTACTGCCGGTATACCGATAGATATCAAGCAGCTGGAATATAAATTGTAAGGTTAAAGTAATGGAGGCCGTTTATGGCAAATTATATTATGATGATGGGAACCAGCTCCCATGTGGGGAAAAGCATCCTGACAACGGCTCTGTGCCGCATACTGTACAGGCAGGGGCGCAGGGTGGTTCCTTTTAAGGCGCAGAATATGGCCCTGAATTCCTATGTAACCCGCGAGGGGGATGAAATGGGCAGGGCGCAGGTGGCGCAGGCAGAGGCGGCAGGGCTGGAGCCTGTGGCAGATATGAATCCTGTGCTTTTGAAGCCTACGGGGAATTCCCAGTCCCAGGTGATTATTATGGGCAAGCCTGTGGGCAACATGTCTGCCCGTGAGTACCACAAGGGCTATTCATTGAAGGCCTTTGGCGCGGTAAAGGATGCCCTGGCAAGGCTGGACAGGGAATACGATACCATTGTGATTGAGGGGGCAGGCAGCCCGGCTGAAATCAATCTCAAGGCTAATGATATAGTCAACATGAGAGTGGCAAAGCATTTGCAGGCACCTGTGCTTTTGATTGCCGACATCGACCGGGGCGGGGCACTTGCTTCCCTGGTGGGGACTCTTGAGCTTTTGGATGATGAGGAAAGGGCTCTGGTGAAGGGGCTGGTCATCAATAAGTTCCGGGGCGATGTTACCCTGCTGACCCCGGCCATTGATTTTCTGGAGGAAAAGACCGGCAAGCCTGTGCTGGGGGTAATTCCCCATATTGAGCAGATGGGGATTGACGATGAGGATTCGGTATCCTTGCAGGAAAAAATGGCGGTGCCGGAGGATGGCGATGTGAAAATTGCCGTAATTCAGACGCCGAAAATTTCCAATTTTACGGATTTTGATGCCCTCAGCCATGAGCAGGATGTGTCCCTTTACTATGTCAAGGACAGTGACGGACTGGGGCAGCCTGATGTGATTATGCTGCCGGGCAGCAAGAATACCACGGAGGATATGCTTTATCTGCGCAAATCAGGGCTGGCTGACCTGATTTTGGCACATGAGGCGGCAGGAAAGCCGGTAATTGGCATCTGCGGCGGTTATCAGATGCTGGGTGAGCTGATTTGCGACCCGGAGCATACGGAGTCTGAAAATGATGAGGTGGCAGGCCTGGGGCTTCTGGGCATGAAGACCGTGTTTGCCAAGGAGAAGCTGACCAGCCAGGTCAGGGGTATGTGCCGTGATTTGCCATTTATGGGGCAGTATATTTCAGCGGACGATTTGAGAGGCTATGAAATCCACATGGGGCATACGGAGTTTACCCGTGCTGGCGATGAGCATCCTTTCATGATTACCGAGCGCCGCAATGCTGCTTGTGAAAGCGTGGAAGGAACTGCCAACGGCACCAATGTCTTTGGTACATATATCCACGGTGTATTTGATAATGACAATTTCCGCCGCAGCGTGCTGAATGCAGTCCGTATATCTAAGGGGCTGGAGCCTCTAGCCAATATCAGGAATACGGCAGCGGAAAAGCAGCAGGCTTATGAGCATCTGGCAGATGTGGTAGAAAATGCCCTTGATATGGATAAGCTCTATGAGATTATGGGAGAGTCCTTTGGCAATAGGCAGATGGCTGACGGGCAGGAGGCTGCACAGAATGTCCATCAGGCAGGAGAAAAGGTATGATAACAGCGGTTTTGGCTTTTTTGGCAGATACCTTGATTGGTGACCCCAGGTCAAAGCTGCATCCTGTAGTGCTGATTGGCAGCCTGATTGCCAGCTTGGAACGCAGCTTGTACCATGAGGGTGATACTGACAGGCGCAAGCTGTGGGCTGGCGGCCTTCTGGCAGTAACAGTGTTGATTCTGGTGTACAATATGACGGCATGCCTTTTGCAGCTGGTCAGCCTGCTGGGCAATCAGTATGTGACGGTGCTGGCAGAGGCGGTTTTGCTGAGCTTTACCATTTCGCCCAGAAGCTTGGCAGAGGCTGGCAGGGAGATTTACGGTTATCTGGAAAAGGGCGATATGGAAAATGCCAGGTACAAGGTAGGCTGGATTGTGGGCAGGGATACGGACAAGCTGTCCAGCGGCGAGGTCACCAGGGCTACAGTGGAAACAGTGGCAGAAAATACAGTAGACGGGGTGATTGCTCCCTTCTTTTTCTTCCTGCTGGGGGGCGTGCCGCTGGCATTTTTGTATCGTGCGGCAAATACCCTTGATTCCATGGTGGGGTATAAAAATGACAAGTATTTGTATTTTGGGCGCATTTCTGCCCGTATTGATGATGTGTTGAATTATATTCCGGCTAGGATTACAGGCTTGCTGTTTGTGCTGTCAGCGGTGCTCTTGCGGCTTGACTGGCGCAACAGCTGGAAGATGCTGCTGCGTGATGCTGGCAAGCACCCGAGCCCTAACGGGGGCTGGGCGGAGGCCTCCGTGGCAGGAGCATTGGATATACGCCTGGGGGGATATAATTCTTACTTTGGCAGGGAAAGCTTCCGTGCCTATATGGGGGAGCCCCTTGAGGAATTGGCACCGAAGCATATTCCTGGCTGCACGAGATTGATGTATACGGCAACAATTTTGTTTTTGTTTATTATGCATATTATACAGCAGGTATACATGATGGGCTAGCTGGCAGG
>JAEDOE010000187.1 GCA_016302095.1 Anaerovibrio sp.
TTATTTTTTATTTTACAGCATCATAGCCCAGCTGCAATGCCTTCATGTTTGCCTCGATGGTATGAGGCGGTACGCGGTGGGAAACGGCAGTCTTGACGGTCTCCAAATCCACCAGGCCGATGATTTTGGTCAGTACGCCCAATGCCACGATATTGGCAAAAAGGGACTTGCCGACCTGCTCAATGGCAATCTTGGTAATCGGCACCCGGACGATATTCTTGAAGGCAGGCGGCTCAGGTACCAGGTCCGTATCCAGCACCAGGATGCCATCCTCGTGCAAATCACCGTAATACTTGTCAGCAGCCTTCTGAGTCATGGCAAGCACCACATCAGGGGTCTTGACATGAGGATGATAGATAGGGCTGTCATCAATGATAACCTCGGACTTGGAAGCACCGCCTCTGGCCTCAGGGCCGTAGGACTGGGACTGAACTGCTTCCTTGCCCTCTGCTACAGCAGCCTCGGCATAAATAATGGCAGCGGTGATAACACCCTGACCGCCGGAACCGGACAATCTAATCTGCTTTCTCATTACTTTGCACCTCCAGCTACTTCAATTACATGGTCATAGGCAGTAGCGTAGTCCACGCCCGCATCCTGATACAAAAGACCGATTGGGAACTTGTCGCCGGTCTTCTTGTCCTCAGGCAGCTTATCCCAGGCAGCCTTCATAACGGCATTGTCCCGCATCCACATCATCAGCTTGGCAGGGTCTGCCATCTTGTTCTTGCGGCCAAAGGCAGTAGGGCACTGCACCATAGCCTCAATGAAGGAGAAGCCCTTGTTATCAAGGCCCCCGGCAATCATGTCGGTGAGATGCGGTACATGGTAGGCGGTGGAGCGGGCCACATAGGTAGCACCGGCAGCCTCTGCCAGCTTGCAGGCGTCAAAGGTAGGGTCTACTGCGCCATAAGGTGCGGTGGTAGCCTTCTTGCCGGTAGGGGTCATCGGGGAAGCCTGGCCGCCGGTCATGCCGTAGATGTTGTTGTTGAACAGCACTACGGTCAGGTCAACGTTGCGGCGGCAGCCGTGGATGAAGTGATTGCCGCCAATGGCGGTGCAGTCGCCGTCACCGGTGATGACAATAACGTTCAGCTCAGGGTTTGCCAGCTTGATGCCGGTGGCAAAAGGAATGGCACGGCCATGAGCGGTGTGCAGCGTATCAAAATCCATGTAGCCGGAAGCTCTGGAGGAGCAGCCGATACCGGAAACGATGATGGTCTTATCGCGGTCCAGCCCCTTTTTCTCAATGGCCTGGACGATAGCTTTTGTGGCAATACCGTTACCACAGCCTGGACACCAGAGGTGTGGCAGGCGGTTCTGGCGAAAATACTGTTCAAAGGATCTTTCCATTATTTATTACCTCCTGCAACAAGGTCTTCAATACCCTCAAGGATTTCCTCAGGCTCGAAGATAGTCATATCATACTTAGCGCAAAGCTCAACAGGGCACTGGCCGGCAGCGGCGCGCTCAACCTCGCCTACGATCTGGCCGTAGTTCAGCTCTGCCACCAGAATGCCCTTTACCTTTGCAGCCAGAGCCTTGATTGCCTTGTCAGCAAAAGGCCAGATGGTCACAAGGCGCACCATGCCTACCTTGATGCCCTTCTCACGGGCAGCCAGCACAGCCTCATAGGCAGTACGGGCGGTGCCGCCAAAGGCAACAACGGCATATTCTGCATCATCCATGCAGTATTCCTCTACATGGGTGATTTCGTCCCGGGCAATATCAATCTTCTTGTGCATGCGGTCGATTGCCTCACGGGTAACCTTCGGGCTGCCTACAGGGAAGCCGGTTTCATCGTGGATAAGTCCGGTAACATGGATGTGGTAACCTTCGCCAAAGTCTGCGATATTCGGTACCAGGTCCTCCGCAGGGGCATATGGCTCATAGCCCTCGGCTCTGGTCTTGTCCGGCTGGCGGCGAGGGTAAACCTCGATTTCCTCAGCAGATGGCAGCTCAACCTTCTCACGGAGATGTCCTACAATCTCGTCCATCAACAGGATAACAGGGGTGCGGAACCGCTCGGAATAGTTGACAGCCATGACAGCTGTATCAAAAGCCTCACGGACGCTCCAAGGGGACAGGGCAATCATCGGATGGTCACCATGTGTGCCCCAGCGTGCCTGCATAACATCGCCCTGGGAAGGAGCGGTAGGCTGGCCGGTAGATGGGCCCACACGCTGCACGTTGACAATAACAACAGGAATCTCAGCTGCCGCAGCATAGCCGATCAGCTCCTGCTTCAGGGAAATACCCGGGCCGGAGGAGGCAGTCAGAGCCTTCTTGCCTGCCAAAGAAGCACCCAGCACAACGCCCATGCTGGCAATCTCGTCCTCCATCTGGACGAACTTGCCGCCAACCTGAGGCAGGAGCTTTGCCATGCCCTCGGCAATTTCTGTGGAAGGGGTAATAGGATAGCCGCCAAAGAAACGGACACCGGCTGCCAATGCACCCTCGGCACATGCCTCATTACCCTGCATCAATCTAGCTTTACTCATTTTGCCACCTTCTTATCTACAAAAATCGCATAATCAGGGCAGCGCATCTCGCACTGGCCGCAGGCTATGCAGTCATCAGGATTTTCGATAACAACCTTGCCCAGCTCGGAAAGCCCCAGCACCTTTTTCGGGCAGAAAGCTACGCAGATGCCGCAGCCTTTGCAGCGAGGCAGCTTCACTGTAATTTCAGAATTCATATCTGACCCTCCAATACACATACACAATATACATTACTCATACTAAAATGTGCATAAATATGCACGTTGATAAAGCAAAGTAAAAAACACACGAAGCAGCCCCAGCTTTTTGCCTTGCTAAAGCTGAGCACTGCTTCATTGCAGAAGTTATTATATCACTTTACAGTGGACTTGTGTAGTATTTTTTTGATATAAATTGAAAAAAGATAAAAGAATAATGTATACAAGCTATATTCATATTATTATGGCTTGTATATGAAAAAAGTTACACTTAAGCAGAAATCTTTTTCATGAAATATCTGGTGGCTGCTGTTGAAAATAAGGGAAATTTAAAGAGAATAACATAAAGCAACACAAAATGACATAGAATGACGTAACATGATGCGAAATGGCATAACATGACGCAAAATAAGAAAACGCCGCCTGCCTTGCAGCAGTTGCGGCGTCTCCTGATTGGTGATTGTGTATATTTGGAGAGTATATTAAAAAAGTGAAAAGCGAATAAAATAATCAGTCGGCAAACAGGGAAGTTGAAAGGTAGCGGTCACCGGTATCCGGCAGCAGTGCTACGATGGTCTTGCCCTTGTTGGAAGGACGCTTGGCAAGCTCTACGGCGGCAGCCAGGGCTGCACCGGAGGAAATGCCGATCAGCACGCCCTCTGCCTGGGAGAACTGGCGGCCAAACTTGAAGGCGTCCTCGTTCTCGATAGGAATAACCTCGTCATAAATCTTGGTGTTCAGGGTTTCAGGCACGAAGCCCGCGCCGATGCCCTGAATCTTGTGCGGGCCGGCAGTGCCCTTGCTGAGTACAGGGGAGGTGGCAGGCTCTACAGCCACTACCTTAATCTCAGGGTTCTTGCTCTTGAGGAATTCGCCGGTGCCGCTGAGGGTGCCGCCGGTA
>JAEDOE010000188.1 GCA_016302095.1 Anaerovibrio sp.
GCAGAGCATACCACAAAATAATCCGTAGCAGGCGTCAAATCAACCATCTTCATCATTACAATATCGCGTGCCTTCTTCTCAGAAGCCGCAGCGGCAATCATATTTGCCAAATCAAGCGATGTCTTTATCATGCCTTTCCTCCTTATCATCATTACTTTCTAAAAAAAATTAGAAAATGCCTAAAAACCCATCCGTCTCCTCCGGCTCAGGCTCAGCCGGAAACAGCTCCGCCATTTTCTCATCCGCTGCCGCCCTGTCACATACCCAGGAGCCATTTGCATCCCAGCCTCCCGGCAGCAGCATTATCTCCGGTTTCGTTCCTGACAGCTTGCGCAGCAGATTGGTAAAATGAGCAGAGTCAAAAGCCTCTATGGTGGTAACAGCCCTGCGCTGCCATACATCAGCCAGCAGGGGCAGCCTGGCAATCACATCCGGCTGCAATACGCGCTCGTAAACAGCCTTCACAAACGCCTGCTGGCGTTTGCTGCGCCCGTACGCTCCCAGCTCATCACTGGCAAAGCGCAGGTATTTCTGTGCCGTGTCCCCATCCATATGCTGATATCCCTTTGGGATATGAATGTACAAATCACCCTCGGGGTCCTCATAATCCATAGGGGTTTCCACATATACATCAATGCCGCCTATCACATCCACCAGCTCCTTCAGAGCCTCTATGTCTATAGCAACATGATGATGTATCGTCACCCCCAGCAGCTTCGTCACCGTCTGCTCCAAAAGGGAAATACCTCCATAATGGTAAGCATTGTTCAGGCGCTGTGGCTGCTGCATGCCAGGTATCTCCGCCAAGGTATAGCGCGGTATGCTGACAATCCTCACCGCGCCGTCCTTATGGCGGAAGCTGAGCAGAAAGAGATTATCCGCCTGCTGCCCGGTATTCTCCCTGCCGGCATCCAGCCCCACAAAGAGGATGTTGGTATAGCCGTCAAACCGCGGGTCAAAGCTGGCAGCCCTCAGGGCACGCCGCTGCTTGTAATCGTCGTAAATCTCGGCATAGGCAGCATAGGTATGGCTCGCCCAGCCGTAGAGCTTCACGGAAACCCAGCCGGCAGCCGCCAATGCACAGCCCAGCAAAATCAGGAACACAAACACCCGCAAAAACCTGATCCGGCGTTTCTTGCGCAAGACCTTGCGCTTGCGCTGCACATTCAGTTTTGTCTGGCTTTCCATGGGCATCAATCCAAATCCTCAGCAGAAATTTTCTTCAGCAGTATATCATTCCTGGCGGCAATGGTGTCAGGATGCAGGAGATGCCCCTTGGCAGCTACAAAGATGATGGACTGAGTAAGCCCTTCCAGCACCATTTCATCAAGCCCTGCTTCCCTGGAAAGCCTGCGCAGGTCTTCCACCTCTGGATAAGCCCTGCCCGGCTCAATCATATCGGCAAAATAGATAATCTTGTCCAGCACTGTCATATTGCTGCCGCCTACGGTATGGCGATAAACCGCCCGGGCAATTTCTTCATCATCTATGCCGTATTCCTCCCGAATCAGGCTGGCACCTATATAAGCATGCAGCAAAAGGGGCATAGCCCTTTCCACCTGCCCAATCCTGATGCCGCGCCTTTCAGCCTCCGCTGCCAGCTGCTCATTGGGATACTGCCTGGCGCAGTCATGCAAAAGCCCGGCAATACGCGCCTTTTCCACATCAGCCTGAAAGCGCTCTGCCAGGAACACCGCTGTTTCAGCCACCCCCAGGGAATGTTCATACCGTCCCGGCTTCAGGCGGCTTTTCAGCTTTGCCTGCATTTCCTCATAAGTCATACACAAAACCTTCCCAACATTGCCATTATAACACATAAATTAATTTTTATAAATACAGTCTTTCCTTGTAAATATATTGTTCTACCGCCTCGGGAACAATATAACGGACAGTCTTGCCCTGCCGCACCCTTTCCCGGATATCAGTGGAAGAAATCTCCAGCTCCGGGGTTTCCAGGCAGTGAATCTTGCTCGCCAAGCTGCCAAAACGCTGGCGGATAACCGCCATATCCGGCAGGCAGCCAGGACGGGAGGCACCTACAAAGTGACACATGGACAGAAGCTCCTCCACCCTGTTCCAGGTGTGCAGGCTTGCCACAGAGTCAGCTCCCACGATAAAATAAAAATCCGTATCCTCCCCATGCTCCCTGATGAGCTCTGCCAAGGTATCACGGCTATAGGAGGGACCGCTGCGCCTCATCTCCATATCAGATACCTCAAAACGAGGATTGGAGCAGATAGCCAGCATGGTCATCATATACCTGTGATGACTAGCTGAAATCTCCTTCCCCAGCTTGTGAGGCGGAACGGCAGCCGGAATAAACACCACCCTGTCCAGGGAAAACTCATCCATAATAGTTTCTGCCACAATCAGATGCCCCAGATGGATAGGATCAAAGGTGCCGCCAAAAATCCCTATCCGTTTTTTTACTGCCATGCCAATCCCCCTGTTCCTATGGTAAAAGCGAGTAAGCTTCCCCGCAATACGCAACCGCCGCAGCTGCCAGCATGGACAGAAATATCACCATGCCTGCCCGGATATAATCACAAATATCGTGCCGTCCCTTTGCCGTGTGCCAATACTGTCTCAGGGTGCCCAGGCAGCCCGCAAGCTTAGCGAACCTGCCCATCGCCCATAATCAGGTACTTGGTGCTGGTCAGCGCCTTCAGCCCCATAGGCCCCCGTGCATGCAGCTTCTGGGTGCTGATGCCGATTTCCGCACCAAAGCCAAATTCGCAGCCATCAGAGAAGCGGGTAGAGGCATTGACATACACCGTAGCCGCATCAATGCAACGCTGGAACAGCCGTGCATTGGCCAGGCTTTCCGTCACAATTGTCTCAGAGTGGCCGGTGTTGTACCTGTTGATATGCTCCACAGCCTCCTGAATGTCAGCCACTATCTTTACGGAGAGAATCAGGTCATCGTATTCCGTTGCCCAGTCCTCCTCCGTTGCCTCGCCCATGCCTACTACCAGCTCACGGCACTTCGGGCAGCCCCGGAGCTCACAGTTCTTCTCGGACATTGCCTGCACCAGCAGCGGCAGGAAATCAGCTGCCACCTTTTCATGCACCAAAAGTGTTTCCATGGCATTGCAGACAGCAGGTCTTGAAGTCTTGGCATTAACAGCTATCTTCAATGCCTTATCCAGGTCAGCAGACTCATCCACGAAGGTATGGCAGATGCCGGTACCGGTTTCAATCACAGGCACCTTGCTGTCAGTTACCACCTTCTTAATCAGGCCTGCACCGCCCCGTGGAATAATCACGTCAATATAATCCCTCAGCTGCAGCATCACATCCACGGCAGCCCTGTCCGTCTGCTCTATCAGCTGGATGGCGCCCTCAGGGATACCGGCATGATAGGCTGCCTCCGCCATAATGCCTGCAATTGCTTTGTTGGAAATAATCGCCTCGGAACCGCCCCGCAGGAGAACGGCATTGCCGGATTTCAGGCACAGCCCGATGGCATCCGCCGTTACGTTAGGCCGTGCCTCGTAAATCATGCCCACGACACCCAGCGGCACCCGTACACGGCGGATTTCCAGCCCGTTGGGACGGACACTGGCATAATCCTCCTCCCAGA
>JAEDOE010000189.1 GCA_016302095.1 Anaerovibrio sp.
AATATGGCAAAGCGTATAGTGGGAAAGGATGCGGTCATAGATCGTGTGCTGATTGCCGTACTGTGCGGCGGTCATGTGCTGCTGGATGATTTACCCGGTACAGGCAAGACGACCCTTGCCAAATCCTTGGCAGCTTCTCTGGACGGTGTGTACCGCCGTATACAGTTTACGCCGGATCTGCTGCCCTCTGATGTTACGGGTGTGAATCTCTACAATCAGAAGGAGCAGTGCTTTACCTTTCGGCAGGGTGCCGTATTTACCAATGTGCTGCTTGCGGATGAAATCAACCGTGCAACGCCCCGCACCCAGTCTGCGCTGCTGGAATGCATGGAGGAGCAGCAGGTCACGGTGGATGGTGTGACCCATCCGCTGTCTGCGCCGTTTCTGGTCATTGCTACACAAAATCCCATTGAATTGCAGGGTACCTTTCCGTTGCCGGAGGCGCAGATGGATCGGTTTTTGTTTTGTCTGCGCATGGGCTATCCGGAACGTGCACAGGAGCAGGAAATGCTCAGCCGTGTGCTCAGCGGCGTTGCTGTGCTCAGCAGTACAGCATCCTGCGAAGAGATTTTGCAGGCACAGGAGGAACTGAAAAAGGTGCGTCTTGCCGATGCCGTTCAGACCTATCTTCTGGATCTTGTACAGGCAACCCGTGAAAGCGATGCTGTAAAAGCAGGTGTCAGCCCCCGTGGTCTGCTTGCGCTGGCAGATGCTGCCCGGGGCTATGCTGCCATACACGGCAGAGATTATGTAACACCGGATGATGTAAAGGCAATTGCCGCCGATGTCATGGCGCATCGTCTTGTACTCAAGGGTGCTGCTTATGCAGACCGTCTGGAGGAAAAGCGCAGGCTGACCATGCAGCTTCTGGAGCAGGTACCTGTACCGAAGGATCAGCTATGGAACTGTTGATTCTGGTACTCATCATTGTAGCAGCTGTATTTGCAGAGCAGACACTCTACATCCGTGTCGGAGCGAAAAAGGTGCGTTACCGCTGCGGATTTTCTCACCGGACGCTAACGGAGGGCGAGGAAACGGAGCTGGTGGAAATTGTGGAGAATCAGAAGCTTCTGCCCATTCCATGGCTGAAAGCAGAGCTGACCCTGCCAAGACAAATTCAGCCCATGGGCGGAGAAAGTGTAGTGACCGGCAAGGATCGTTTTGTAACCGGCTTTTTTATGGTGCGCAGTTACAGCGGCATCCGTCGGGTGCGTACAGTGAAAGCCTGTGCACGAGGCATTTATACAGTGACAGGAGCACGGCTGCAAACGGCGGATTTACTGGGCGGTGTGCGCATTTCCCTGTCTGCATGGGATATGGGAGAGCCGCTGACGGTACTGCCCCGCAGTGCCCGGACGGAAGCGGTTCTTCCTGTGCGTTTGCGGTGCGCAGCCGGAGAACAGCCGGTGCGCAGCAGTCTTGTGACGGATCCCTTTTTTTCTGCCGGTGTACGTGCCTATGAGCAGGGGGATCCCATGAGCCGGATTCACTGGAAGGCCACTGCCCATATGCAGGAGCTGATGGTACGCCGTGAGGAAAGAACGGCACGCCGCTGTCTGCTGGTGCTTCTGAATGTACAGACGGCATCGGAGCGCAGCGGTACACATACCACAGATGAAGCACTGGCAGAGCATACCATTCGTCTGTGTGTACAGTGTCTGGAGGAGGCATGTCAGGAGGACTATACCGTCATTCTGTGCAGCAACGGCTGTATGCCGGATGGCATGCCCCTTTCCATGACAGAAATGGGGGGAGAAGCGGCTCTGCAAATGCAGCTTTATGAACTGGCGGCACTTTCTGTGATGCAGCAAATGCCTTTCCGGCAGTTTTTAAAGCAATATGGCACTGTATCACCGGATGTGTCAGCTGTTCTGCTGACACCCTATACAGATGATGCCGTGGCGCAGTGGAAGATGCAGTATCCGGATGCCGCAGTCATTGTATCCGGCTATGGAAAGGATTTTCACCATCTGGCGGATGCCGTGATTCCGGAGCAGGAAAGGAGTGGGATATAAAATGCGTGCGGTTCAGAGAACCCTGCTGCATTTTGCAGCCTTTACAGCCCTTGTTTTTTCGCTCTATCCCATACTTGCTATGGTTTTTCATTATACAGGACAGTCTGCATCCAGTGTCTGGCTGGCACAGCTGTACCTGCTTCTGGAGAGCTGGACAGCACTGATTCATGCAATTTTCGTTCGCAGACAATACCACAGAAAACCGGTTCTGGTGAATTTGCTGTTTCTGGGAGCCGGTGCTTTATTCGGCATTGCCGCCTTTCTGCTGACACCGCTGCCGGGTGTATTTATGGGCATAGTTTCGGCACTGGCAGCTTTCGGGATTTATCAGGCAGGAGCACGTCTGTTTTTTGTGGAATATGATACCCTGACACATCCTTATGTTTATACCGCCGTCTGCATTTTTTTCATTCTGCCATCCATTGCCCTTTGGCTGGGCGATCATGAGGCATCCTTTTTGTGGCAGGTGCTTTTGTTTTTGCTGGTGAGCTGTGTGTTTGCAGCTGCACAGAATTTCAGGGGAATAGACCTTGCCCTTCAGAGCCAGCATACAGAGGAAGAGTCGCTTCCAAAGGGACTGCTCCGGTATAACCGGCTGCTGCTGTGCGGTCTGGGAGCTGTGATTTTGCTGCTGGTACTCATGCGGACGGCAATCGGCAATTTTTTGTGGCTGCTGCTGAAAGCGGTCATTCAGAGCGTAGGCAGATTTCTGTACTGGCTGGGGAATCTGTTTACGGGCGAGGAGCAGGAGGAAGCTCCCGAAGCCATAGCAGAGCCGGAAATTTTGCAGGAGACGGCTGTTTCCAAAAATGAATGGCTGACGCTGATTTGTACGCTTGCGCTGGCTGCCCTGCTGATTTTCCTGATGATCCGGTACCGGCGAGAAATTGCGGCAGGGCTGAAAGGAATGCTGCATGCCCTGCGTGCATGGGTTATGCGTCTGCTGGGGCGCAGCTATGAGCAGCCGGGCCGCATGGAGACTGCCGGCTATACAGATTATCTTATGGATTTAACAGCCCATGAAACCGACTGGCAGGAGGAGACGGTTTCCGGAAAATTTCAGTATGGCAGGCTCTACCGCCGTTTTCGCCGGATGGCATACAGTGCAGAAAAATACCGTCTGGGCTATGGACTTTTGCTGTATCATCTCAGCCGCAGGGATGTGCCTGTAAAGGCATCCTCCAGTCCCCGTGAGGTGCTCAGCAGTCTTTCTATACAGGATGACAGCCGGTATGCTCTTTGGGAAACCGTCACTTCCGGCTATGAGCAGGTGCGCTACAGCGGGCAGCTTCCTGAGAAAGCAGCTTTTTTTGCACTGGAGCAGCTGCTTCGGGAAAAAACAGAAAAATAATCGTATAAAATCACACATCCGGCTCAAAATAGGGTTGGAGGTGTTTGATGTGAAAAACGAAACGAACGGAACCCATGAAACAAAAAAAGTCCGCCTGAGAAGCTTCTATACTGCATTGCTCATCAGTCTTGCCATGATTGGTGCAGCCTGTGCCTATGCCTATCAGGCAACCACGGTTACACTGGAGGAGAATCTGGAATCCTTACAGAATAACC
>JAEDOE010000190.1 GCA_016302095.1 Anaerovibrio sp.
CCGGCTCTGTGGGTAGAGGCATAAAATTAAATAAAGTGATGGGAATATGACAATATAATAAATTTTATTTATTATATTATAAAAGTCATAGATAATATGCTTAATTGGTAGTTTTCTTTTCCGCTGTTCTGTAGTATCTTATAGGTAAAGAATATTGTATACAAAATACAAGCGTAAAAAATAAGGTCATACAGGGAGGCGGACACAATGAGAAAAGAGCATGATTTTCTGGGAGAGCTGAGTGTTCCTGATGAGGTTTATTATGGCGTGCAGACCATTCGCGCGGTGGAGAACTTCAAGATTACCGGCCAGAGGGTTGACACGGACTTTATTATTGCCATGGCACAGGTAAAGAAGGCAGCGGTGATGGCCAATATGTCCACCGGCAGGCTGGAGAAATCCATCGGGGAGCCGCTGCAGCAGGCTGCGGAGGAAATCATCGGCGGCAGGTTCCTGGACCAGTTCCCGGTGGACCCGATTCAGGGGGGCGCAGGTACTTCCTTTAACATGAACATGAACGAGGTGCTCTGCAACAGGGCCCTGGAGATTACGGGCCAGGCAAAGGGGCGGTATGACATCATCTCCCCGAACAACCACGGGAATATGGCCCAGTCTACCAATGATACCTTCCCGACTGCCATCAAGGTCTGCCTGAGGCAGAAGGGGAAGAAGCTACTGGCAGCCCTGGATTACCTGGCCACGGAGCTGGAGAATAAATCCGAGGAGTACAAGGATATCCTCAAGATGGCCCGTACACACCTGCAGGATGCGGTGCCGATTACCCTGGGGCAGGAGATGGGTTCCTATGCCTCCGCCGTGCGCCGGGGCATGAGGCGCATCAGTCATGCCCTGGATGAAATCCGCTATATCAACATGGGGGGCACTGCTGTGGGCACAGGCCTCAACGCGGAGCCGGCCTACCTGGCTGTGATTGCTGACAAGCTGAGCGAAGTAACAGGGGAGCAGTGGGAGGAAGCCGCCAACCTGATTGATGCTACCAACAACACGGACGGTTTTGCGGATGTCTCTGCCGCCATGAAGAATACGGCACTGGTGCTGATCAAGATGGCCAATGATTTCCGCCTGATGGCATCCGGCCCTAGGGATGGCTTCTACGAGCTGAAGCTGCCGATGCGCCAGCCGGGTTCCTCCATCATGCCGGGCAAGGTGAACCCTGTGATTGCCGAGGTCTTGAACCAGACCTGCTATCAGGTGGTGGGCAATGACCTGGCTGTCAGCCTGGCGGTGGAGAATGGCCAGTTTGAGCTGAACGTTATGGAGCCGGTAATGGCGTTCAACATGTTCAACTCCATGAAATTCCTCACCAATGCCGTCAATGGCTTCGTGGACAAGCTGCTGAAGGATTTGGAGCCGAACCGCCAGCAGTGCCAGCACTGGCTGGACAGGAGCGTAGGCGTGGTGACGGCATTGCTGCCGCACATCGGCTATGAGCAGTCTGCCCAGCTTGCCAAAGAGGCATATAGCTCCGGACGCCCTATCCGGGAAATCATTCTGGAAAAGGGCATCATGAGCGAGGAACGGCTGAATGAGGTCATGTCTCCGATGGCCATGACCAGCCCGGGCATTGTGGGGCAGTAAAAGGCACAAGTGGCACCGGCTGCATAAGCTGCCATTAATTTGCATTTGCCATTGATGGCATTAGCTGCATATCAGCCCAGGAACTGGTAAAGCTTGTAGCCCAGGAAGATGGCTATGTAGATGACGATGATTTTTTCCAGCCTTATCAGGATGCGGTTGATGGAACGCTGCAGCAGCCTGTACACCATGAAGCCGCCTACGGCACCGTAGTCAAGGCCGTTCATCTGCTGACCGCTCAGCAGGGTGACAATATAATCCAGCATGGATATTACCTCCTAAAAATATTAGTACAGATGTAGTATAACATGTATAGCTGAAAAATACAATATGTTCTGTATAAAAAGTCCCCAATAGATTTGCCAGTCAGAAAAATAAGTGGTAATTTTGCAAAAAAGATTTGACACGCGCTGTTATTTGTGCTAACATAACAAAAGTGATTGAAGCAGAAGTTGCCACTTCTCACCTGCTGGTACAGATCAGTCGGGTTTATATCAGATTTTTTGGTAGAGGTGGCTTTGTGCCGCCTCTATTTTTGTTTTAGGCAGCAGCTGCTGCAATGGCTGCCGTTGGGAAATATCTGCAGGGAGGTGTATTTTCATAGCTAAGGAAATCGCAAGAATCAATGAGGAAATCCGGGTTCGCGGCGGCGAAATCCGTGTGACTGATGCTGAGGGGCAGACTTTGGGCATTATGCAGGTGCGTGACGCACTGCAGATGGCTATTGACCAGCATCTCGACCTGGTCGAGATTGCGCCGAAGGCAAAGCCGCCTGTTTGCCGTATTATGGACTTTGGTAAGTATAGATATGAACAGCAGAAGCGGGAGAAGGAAGCCCGCAAGAAGCAGAAGGTCATCTCTGTAAAAGAGGTGAAGCTGCGTCCAAACATTGAACAACACGATTTTGACGTCAAGCTGAAGAATGCAGTTCGTTTCCTGGAAGAAGGAAACAAGGTCAAGGTTACTATCATGTTCCGTGGCCGTGAGCTGTCTCATCCGGAGCTGGGCCGTGAGATTTTAGGCCGGGTTGCCGAGCAGCTGAAGGATTCAGTATCTATTGAAAGAGATGCTAAGCTTGAAGGTAAAAATATGATTATGATTCTGGCCCCAAAGGCCGCATCTAAAGGAGGAAAACAGTAATGCAGAAGATGAAGACTCGCAGAGCTGCTGCAAAGCGCTTTACTTTAACCGGTAGTGGCGAAATTAGAAGAAACAAGGCTTATAAGAGCCATATCCTGGAGAAGAAGTCTCCAAAGCGCAAGCGTAACCTGCGCAAGGCTGCCCTGGTAGTTGCTGCTGACAAGAAGCGCGCTATGAAGTGCCTGCCATACGCATAATTTTTGATTGATTACTTTATTGTTTAGGAGGATAAGAACATGCCAAGAGTTAGAACTGGTGTGAGTGCACATAGACGCCATAAGAAGATTTTGAAGTTAGCAAAGGGCTACAAGGGCTCCAAGAGCAAGCAGTTTAAGAAGGCAAATGAGACCGTTATGAAGGCTCTCTACTATGCACGCCGTGACCGCCGTGCCAAGAAGGGCGTATTCCGCCGTCTCTGGATTGCCCGTATCAATGCTGCAGCTCGTGCTAATGGCATTTCCTACAGCCGCCTGATTGCCGGCCTCACCAAGGCTGGTGTTGAGGTAAACCGCAAGATGCTGGCTGACCTGGCTGTAAATGATGCAAATGCATTTGCCCAGATGGTAGCTGTTGCTAAGGAGAACCTGTAATACGCGATACCTTTGCGGGTATTATGTTCATAAGGAGCTGCTTCGGCAGCTCCTTTTTGCTAATCTAAAAGATAGAGGTGCTTTTGATGCATAATTTATCAAAAATAGAGCTTTTGTCCGTGGGCTTTATGGTGTTTTCCATATTTTTCGGGGCAGGCAATCTGATTTTTCCGCCCTTTCTGGCACAGAATGCAGGTACCAGCTTTCCTATTGCCATGGCAGGCTTTTTGGCAACCGGCATCGGGCTGCCGC
>JAEDOE010000191.1 GCA_016302095.1 Anaerovibrio sp.
TCCAGGGATTTAGCTTCAGCTGCTGTTTCATCCGTAGATGGCAGCTCTTTATCAGCCTTGCTTTCCGTTGGAATATCGGTGGCAACTTTATCTCCATTTTCTGCTACACTTTCGCCAGCAGTTTCAGCAGCGGGCTCAATCTGCTTACTTAGTTCGGCCAGCTTTTCAGCCACGGAGCGAATTTTTACAAAGTGCTCCGGCACATGCGGAGCACTTAATTCTACTTCCTCGCCTTTAGTGTAATAGCGATTGGCATAGTAGCAGTCCCTTAATACTCTATAGAGCATTATACGTGGGGCACCTGGATGTCAGGAGTGAGATAAGCCCAAAGCTTGCCACCTGCAGGAGCAGTACTGCCACCGGTTACAATGATACGGATATAGCGACCTCCGGGCTGAACGGGGCAGAAAAACTGTGCCAGCTGGCAAGGAATTTTTTGTTGAGCTGCAGTCTTGCCGATGGTCACGGTCATTTCATCGATAGGAGAAGTAAATGCCTTGTCAGCGCTGGACTGCAGCTTGATGGATGCTACGTTGCCGCTGGTTACACCAGTGGTCAGCTTCACATCAACAAACAGAGGATTAAGAGTATTGTTCTTGCCCAGGTCCAGTACGGAGCTGGTTACAGTTGCAGCAGTTGCAACATCTTCCATGAGCAAAAGTTTTGCGTCAATAGTTACTGCCATTTTGATTCCTCCTTATACCACTTGAGATTCAGTCAGCAAGATAGCATCATTCATCAGTATAGGACTGGTCCAGAAGTGGGTAACTTTTTTACCAGCAAATTCATCAAAGCGCAGGTCCACGTTCTTGGCATTGGTAGCCATGATAGCAAGATAAGTCTGCACTTTGCGGTTACAGAGAATAACGGTGCGTCCGTGGTCCACGTTGTGGATTTGGTTATAGGCTTCAATCAGCTTGTTACGGAAAGTAGTGCTGTCAGTGTCAGTGTAGTCAATGTTGGCCAGACGTACTACGTAGCGCGGGTCACGAACACAAAGGCCCATATCCCAGTTAAATTGGGATTCATATGCGTAGTATTTGCCGCCTTGAGGATCGTTTACGCTTACGCGGCCATTGTCTTTATACTTGTAGCCGCCCGGGATGCCTTCAGGATGGATGCCGTATACGGTATCAGGTGCAAAGGTCACAATCCATAGGGAAGTGAGGTTGTCACCGGTGCCGCCAGCATCAATAATCTGGTCAGCATATACTGGGTCCTGGTTGGCCTTGGAATAGTAGAATGCGCTCAGGCCGGTAAAGGATGCCGGGTTGATTTTTTCATCACCGTAGAAAATGCTTTTGCTCATCATTTGAGACATGGACTCCTGATGAGCGCGGTTCTCATTCATACGGAATGCATTAGAGCCTTTGTTGAGCTGCATAATACGCTCATCAATCTGAGCCATAGCTTCAAGGGCGCCGCACGTAAAGGATGCCTGCGCCATGGAACTCTTGGTAGGCTGGGTGCCTTTGTTAATCATGCGCCATGCTACCTCAGGCAGTGCAGTGCGCAGGGGTACAATTTCCATGGTGCTCTTGTTGCAAGGTTTGAAGGGCAATGCCTGCCAGATTTCATTGGTCTGCGCCTGCAGCTCTACTGCTTGTTGCAGCATCTGGTCGCTTTGTCCTAAGGTTTGTGCAATATCATAGAGGGTTGCAAGGCCGGTGCCTGCATACAGTCCAGTTGCCATTTTTCATCTCTCCTTTTTTAGTCATAAGATTTGCTGTTGGGAAACATGATATCGGAGCTGTTTTTATTGGTGCGAGGTGCTTCACCCTTCGGGGGAACATCCTCGGAAATAAGCTTGCCGATAGTCATTGCCATTTTGAATACAGCCGGGTGGTTGATAGCGCCGGTCTCGACAAGAATATTCATAGCATCGCTGCCGCCAAAGGTCTCAATAGCGGCTTTACAGTAGCCAAGATTCTCCTGGCTAAGGTAACCTGCGTCCTGACACTGTTTTACCCAGCCTTCAATGCGCTCATTGCTTTGCCTGATGGTGTCAAGCATGATGTCACTATGCATCTTAATCAGGGAGTCCGCCTGCTCCTGGGTCAGCTTCGCTCCCTTGGCAATCTCAGTAAATTTGTTTTTCATGTCATCGGTAAGAGTAAGGCCTTCACCGATATTGAATTCATAGTTTTCAGGTACTACGGGGGCCGGATTAGTGTCATTAGTGCCAGGGGCCGGAGGATTGTTGTCGCCGCCATCAGGTACATCGAAGACGCTTTTCGGTCCTTTGTTTTGCGGCTGGCTTCCAGTGCTCCCGCCAGGATTGTTATCATCACCGCCGCCAGTTGGAGCGGGATTATTATCGCCACCAGCAGGAGGATTGTTATCGCCTCCACCAGGCGGGTCAATCGGTTCCAGAAAGTATTTAAACGGGCTTTGCATTTTAATCCGCAAGGCCATCACCTCCAATCATTCTATCCCAGTCATTGTCTTGCGCTTCATGCAAGGGGTCTGCTCTTGCTTCTTTACGCATCTTCATCTCTAGTTCCAGGCCATTATCCAGCTTACGGATATCGCCGATAATGTCATCAGCTACGGAGCGTCTGCCTGCCACAAAGGCAAAGTTTTCACTCTGACCGAAATAATACAGGGGCGTATCCGCTCCCAGCATATCCAGCAGCATATAGATAAAGGTCCTGCCAGACTCGCTCTTCATGATATCCATGAGAGCGTCTTTGTATTTTTTATTAGCATCTCTCATTATGCTATGCCTCCACGATAATTAATAAGCTCATCCAGGGCACTTCCATCTCCTGCTGGAGTCTCACTCAGAAGCCGTGCGGCTTCAGCCATATTCTTGGCCGGCTGTGCCGCCTGCATAAGCTGGGCCTGCTGCTGCATGGCCTGCTGCTGAGCCGCCCGCTGCTCACGCAGGGATGCTACTTCGTCTTCGCTACGCAGGATCTTTTCCGGAGCACCGCTCATGGATGCTACCTCTCTTACCACATTATCAATGTGAATGTTATCGGCAGCCTCAGGATATACGCCTGCCACGTTGCCGACAATACCAAGAACACTCTGAACGCTGGGCATGGATACCTGTTTCTGGGCCTGTGCCAGGAGAGAGACAAAGTTTACTTTGATTTCAGACTGGCTTATTTCTTCCGGCATAGGAGGAAAGAGTCCATTACGCAGGCCTATGCCGAAGGTCCTAAGTGTTAGCGGCTCCAGTACTTCGTTGTGGAAGCGTTCCAGTACCGGTCCAAGCATCAGGATTTTTTCCTCATGGCGCTCAGCTATTTCACGGGCAGTCATCTGTGGATTGTCCTGAGTACTAAGCATGACAAGCAGGTCATTATAGAATGTCGCAGCAATCTGCTGACGCTTTTCCTGCGATAGGCTCAAAAAGCCTTCGTAGCGTTTTGCGCCCGGAGGTACTAGCGGATAAGCCTGCATTTGAGTGCCATCAGGAACGAAGTTTGTTCCACCTGGCTGGCGGTTTATGTTCTTCATGCTGGCCGGGAAAATCATAGCCGGGTCACCTTCGTTATCCATGCAGCGCAGCTTGTTTTTCTCAATCTTCTGCAGCTGCATACAGTTGCC